>DNNT01000119.1 GCA_003497545.1 Arenimonas sp.
AGCAGCGGCGGCTTCGGCGGCAGCGGCTTCAGCCTCGGCGGCCGCCAGCAGCACGGCTTCCGCGGCGGCGATTTCTTCAGCGGCCACGGTCTCTTCGACGGCCGCTTCGGTCACCGACAGCGACAGCGGGGCTTCCGCCTCGGCCAGGCCGGTGTCGAGGAAGGCATCGAGCGACACCACTTCCTGCGCCGGCTCGTCGGCCGGCAGTTCCGCTTCCGGGGCCACCGGCTCGGTGGCCGGTTCCGGTGCCTCGAAGTCGAAGCTCGGCAGGCCGGACAGGTCGGGTGCACCGAGGCTGACGGCGGTCGGCATCACCGACTCGACGTCCTCGGGGTGCATCGGCATCGACGGGCTGGTCGATTCCGGCAGCGCGTCGCGCAGCGCCACCACGCGCGCGGCGAGCGCGGCGTAGCTGGGCAGGTTCGGGCGCGGCTGTTCCAGCGCGGCGATGACCTGGCGGATCGCCGCGGCGACCTCGCCAATCACCGAAACGCCTTCGGCCGACGGCGCGCGCGCCGCGGCCAGCGAACGCTTGAGGAAACCCTCGAGCGGCGCCGTGACCTCGGTGAGCGCAGTCACCTCGGTCATGGCGAAGGCGCCGTTCATGGTGTGCACGGCGCGCAGCAGCGGGTCGGTGACCGGCTGCATGCCGCCGGCGGCGGTGGCGAGCCAGGCGTCGACGGTTTCCAGGTGGCCGGCGACTTCCGGCTTGAGGATCTCGAACAGCACCGGGTCGATGGCGAAGCCGGCATCGGCAGCAGCCTCGGCCATTTCGATGGCGGGCGACACGACTTCCGGCAGCACCGGCTCGGGCTCGGCCGGCGCGGCCGGGGCCTCGGCCTCGGCCACCGGCGCCGGGGCGGGCGCAACTGCTTCGACGGCCGGCGCGGACGGCGGCTGGTAGAAGACCTCTTCACCCGCGGCGACGCGCTCGGCCAGCGACTCGATGCCCGCCAGGTCGGCGTGCACCGTTTCACCCTGCAGCGCGGCACGCAGCAACGGCAGCGTGTTGAAGGCGTGTTCGATCAGCGACACCACGGCCGGGCTGGCCGGGCGCGTGCCGTCGAGCACGCGGTTGAGCATGGACTCGACCTTCCAGCTGAACTCGCCCAGGGTTTTGGCGCCGACCAGGCGGCCGCTGCCCTTGAGCGTATGGAACACGCGGCGGATCGGCCGCAGCTGTTCCATGTTGTCCGGCTGCTTGCGCCAGTTCGGCAGAAGCTGCTCGAGGTTGCCGATTTCCTCCTGGAATTCCTCCAGGAAGACTTCGCGGATTTCGTCGTCGATTTCGTCGCTGGTGCCGTCGAAACCGGGAATGGCGGGCGGGCCGGACACCACCGGCGCGGCGGCGACGGGCTCCGGCTGCGGCGCCGGCTCTTCGGCGACCGGCGGCATTTCCGCCACCGGCTCGGGCACTGGCTCGATGGCAGGCTCGAACGAAACCCCGGGCGTGGCGATTTCGGCCGGCAACTCGATCTCCGGCGGCTGGCCGAGGTCGAGGCTGATGTCGCTGAAGTCGTGCGCGGGCTCGGCTTCCGCCACGGGCGCGGCTTCGGGCACGGACGGCGCTTCGAACACGGGTTCCGGGGCGGGCGCGGGCGCCGGGGCAACCGGCTCCGCGGCGGCGGCGGTGGGCACCGCGGCGGACGGCGGCGCCAGGTCTTCGGCCGGCAGCGGCCAGTAACCCAGCGATTCGAGGTTCTGGCGGGCAATGTCGAGGATCTGCTCGCGCTTCGGGCGACGGTCGCGCAGCGCTTCGAGGTAATACTCGAGGCCGGCCAGCGCGTCGGCCAGGCGGTCCATCTGCTGGCCGTTGGGCACGCGGCGGCGGCGCAGCAGTTCGCTTTCGGTGAAGCGGCGCACGGCGGCCAGGTACTGCGGCGCGTCCTGGACTTCCAGGATGCGCAGCGCGCCGGCCACTTCCTCGAGCAGGCGCGGCACGTCGGCGAGTTGGGCGTGGTCCCAGTGGGTTTCCACGAAGGCGACGAAACACTGGCGGGCCTGGGCGAAGTTGGCGATGGCCTCCTTCACCAGCACTTCCAGCACCATGCGCGCTTCGCTGCTGGGCAGCGCGCGCTCGGCCGCGGCGGCGGCCTCGGCTTCGGGGCCGGCTTCCGCCTCGCCGAGGCGGGCGACCTGGTCGTCCAGCGAGGCTTCGACGTAAAGCAGCGCGCCGGCGATGTCGAGCAGGCTCGATTCGTCGGCCTTGCGCTCGCCGCTGGAAATGGCGTGGATGGCGGTGCGCTGGTCCTGCACCACGCGGCGCGGCACGCCCAGGCCGAGCATGCCGAGGGTGTCGGCGACGCGGTCCAGGGCTTCGGCCTGCTCGCCCAGCTCGGCGGCCGGGGCCTCCGGGCTGCGCAGGTGCAGGTCAAGCGCGTCCTTCACGCGCAGCAGGTCTTCCTTGATGGCCGCGGCCACGGTGGACAGCAGCGCCTTGTTGCGGCCGCTGAGGCTGCCACGGGCGTGGGCCAGCTCGGATTCGCTGGGCAGGTACTGGCCCAGGCCGAAGACCTCGCGGATTTCGCCGATGCGGCCGTGGTCGGTGGGCGCGTGGGCGACGAAATAGAGCAGCTGGCGGGTGAGTTCCAGCGGCGGGTCGGAGCGGAAGGCGGCGTCGCCGCCCTCGGCCAGGCGCTTGATCTCCTGCTCGACCTTGGCCAGCGCCTGCTTGAGCGGCTTGGTGGCCTCGAAGGCGTTGCGGGCCAGCGCGTCGAGCGTGCCGGCGGCCACCCAGAACAGGCGGCGCGCGTGCTCGGCGTCGGTGATCGGCACCAACTGCTCGCAGACGTCGGTGAGGTCGCGGATGTTCGCGGCGCTGTTGTCGTCCTTGAGCCAGCGCAGCAGCGCCGACTGGAACAGGCCGCGCAGGGTCTCGGCACGGCGCTTGAGCTCTTCCGGCGCCAGCGGCGCGGCCGGGCCGGCGGCGGAAGCCGGCAGCGGACGCGACAGGTCGGGCGAGAACAGCACGGATTCGGACAGGCCCTTCTCGCCGCGCGGCTCGCGCAGCTCGTTGAGCAGGGGCAGCAGCACGATGGGGATGTCGCGGTGGCCGCTCTGCAGGCGCTCGAGGTAGTCGGGCAGCTGCACGATGCCGCGCATCAGCGCGGCGTAGCCGGACTCGCGCTCGGCGACCTTGCCCTCGACCAGGGCCTTGGCCAGCTGCTCCATTTCCTCGGCGACCATGGCGGCGCCGTAGAGCTCGACCATGCGCAGGGTGCCCTGCACCTGGTGCAGCAGGTTCGCGCAGGCCTTGAGCTGGCCCGGGTCCTCGCCTTCCTCAACGTAGGTTTCCAGCGCCAGGCGGGCCTGGCGCAGGGTCTCGTCGAGCTCGGGCTTGACCCAGGTGAGCGTGGTGAAATCGATGTTTTCGTGCAGCCTCATGCCGAGGTCCTGTCAGGGTGCGGGCGCCGGGAGGGACGTCCGCACCGGTGTGTTGCCAGGGGCAAACCGGGTCCGGGCATCAGCCCGGCAGCTTGAAGTCGGCGACCGAGCGACGGCAGGTCCGCCGCCAGCTGCGCCAGGTTTCCGATCGACTCGGCCGTCTGGTTCGCGCCCTGCGAGGTCTGGGTGGTGATCTCCTGAATCACGCTCATGGTGGCCGTGATGTTGGTCGCCGCGGTGGACTGCTGGCGCGCCGCCTGGGAGATGTTCTGGATGAGGTCCGCGAGGTCGTTCGACACCTTTTCGATCTCGCCCAGGGCCAGGCCCGCGTCCTCGGCGAGTCGGGCACCGGCGACCACTTCCGCGGTCGTCTGCTCCATCGAGCTCACCGCTTCGTTGGTGTCGGACTGAATGGTCTGCACCAGGGCCTCGATTCGCTTCGTGGCGTTCGAGGCGCGCTCCGCGAGTCGCTGCACTTCGTCGGCCACGACCGCGAAGCCGCGACCCGCTTCACCGGCGGACGCGGCCTGGATGGCGGCGTTGAGCGCCAGGATGTTCGTCTGTTCCGAGATGTCGTTGATCAGTTCCACGATGGAACCAATTTCCTGGGAGCTTTCGCCCAGTCGCTTGATTCGCTTCGAGGTTTCCTGGATCTGGTCACGGATGTTGTCCATGCCCTGGATCGTCTGGCGCACCACTTCGGCGCCCTTGGCGGCGATCTGCACGGAGCGCTGGGCCACGTCGGCCGATTCGGCGGAGTTCTTCGACACCTCGTCGATGGAGCTGGCGATTTCGTTGATCTGCGCCGAGGCCGAGGTGATCTGCTGCGCCTGGTGTTCCGCGGCTTCGGCCAGGTGCATGGCGGTGGCCTGCGTTTCCTGGGCCGAGGCGGCCACCTGCACGGCGGTCTCGTTGATCGTACCCACCAGTCGGCGCAGCTCGTCGACGGTGAAGTTGATGGAGTCCGCGATCGCGCCCGTGATGTCCTCGGTCACGGTCGCCTTCACGGTCAGGTCGCCTTCCGCGAGCGCGCCCATTTCGTCGAGCAGTCGCAGAATCGCTTCCTGGTTGCGCTGGTTCAGCTCCTGGGTGGTGCCCAGTCGGCGGCGCTGGTCGCGGAAGATGGTGAACAGCAGGCCGAGCAGGCCGACCACCGCGCCGATGCCGCCGGCGATGGCGAAATAGTTGTTCGGGAAGACGCGCTGGTAGTTGATGGCGTCGAAGCTGGAGAACAGCGCCTGGCTGTTCTCGAGCAACACGTTCGACTCTTCCGAGATCTGGGTCGCGGCGGCCTGCACCTCGGCCAGGTCGGCGGAGGCGCCGAGCACCACGTCCAGGTCGGCCTGGGCCTCGGCGTAGAGGTCCTCGGCCGCCTTCAGGTTGTCCATGCCGGCCTGGCTGGTGATGCGGGTGATGCCCGAATCCGGGTTGCCTTCACGGAAACCCTGCAGAACCGAGGCGAACACGGTGGCGTCGCGCGAGAGCGCGTCGGCCGCCGAGACGGTGTTCTCGCCGCCGGCGACGATTTCCGTCACGCGGCGCGACATACGGTCGGCGAGCACGATCTGGCGGTTGGCGATCGAGATCTGCGAGGCCGGGGCGTTGGCGTCGGAGAGCGAACGCACCACCTCGTCGAGCTGGAAGGCCAGGCGCGGCACGCGGGAGATGAACTGGCCGGCCGTGTCGGCGAGGTTGAGCACCTGCTCCTCGGCGGCGGTGATGGTGTCGGCCGCCTGGGCCATCGGGGTCCAGGTTTCGGTGACCTTCTCGAGCGCGCTGGCGACGCCGCGGGCGTTCGGGTCGCCCTCGTAGCCCGGCACGCCCTCGGCGGCGCTGCCGCTGCGCAGGGCGCCGACGATCTGGTCGACGCGGGTCTTGGTCGCCTTGAACTCGGCGAAGGCGTCGGCGTTGCCGTCCACCGCCTCCTGGGCGTACTTCGCGAGCTGCTGCGAGAGCACCTGCAGGTCCGCCGTCAGGCCTCGCGCGTTGTTTTCCTGGTTGCCCAGGTAACTCGCGTAGATGAAGTTGGCGCCGAACACCAGCAGCGAGACGATCAGGATGAACGACCAGAATCGCAGGCCGAAGTTGGTTAGTTTGTCGGTGAACGAGCGCGCGTTAGTGCTCATGACTGGACCTCAACCCCTGTAAAGACCAACAGAATGAAACGTGGAAGGGCCACTTAGACGGTGGCCTGGCGGAATTCGGGGGTGCGCGTCAGCAGCGACATGTTGAACACGCCCCAGGTCTGGTCGGCCAGGCGGTAGGCCTGCCCGACGAAATGGCCGTACCGGCCATCGTTGGCATCGGGCGCCTCGGCCCGGTGCGAATCATTGAAGGTGCGCTGGCCGTAGAGCTCGTCGATGGTGACTGCGACGTTGCCGCCGGCCTGGCGCACCACCAGCACGCGCTGGCCTTCGTGCACCACGGTGCGCTCGCCTTCCAGGAACTGCTTGAGGTCGACCACCGGCAGCAGGCTGCCGCGCACGTTGGCCACGCCCAGCATCCAGGGCTGCGCGCCCGGCACCGGGGTCACCGGCGGCAGCGGCAGGATTTCCACCACTTCGTCGAAGGACGACACCAGCCGGCGCTGGCCGAGCCGGAAGCCGACGCCGCGCCAGTGGCCCGGCGCCTCGATCATCTCGGGGCGGCCCGCGACGTGGGCCAGCGAGCGCTGCTCGTAGTCGAGCAGGACCTCGAAGGGTCCGGGGCGCTTGTTCTGCGGGGCGGGCTGCGGTTTGGCCATCGTCGCCTCAGCCGGCCGGGACGTACTTGCGGATGGCCGAGAGCAGCTCATCGCGGGTGAAGGGCTTGGTCAGGTACTGCTCGGAGCCGACGATGCGGCCGCGCGCCTTGTCGAACAGGCCGTCCTTGGAGGACAGCATGATGACCGGCGTCTGCTTGAACATCTGGTTGTTCTTGATCAGCGCGCAGGTCTGGTAGCCGTCCAGGCGCGGCATCATGATGTCCACGAACACGATCTGGGGCTGATGGTCGGCGATCTTGGCCAGGGCCTCGAAGCCGTCCGTCGCCGTCACCACGTCGCAACCCTCCTTCTTGAGCAGGGTCTCGGCGGTGCGCCGGATGGTCTTGGAATCGTCGATGACCATGACCCGCAAGCCGGCCAGGTGGTTGTCGTCCATCTCACTCCCCATAACATGCTGTCCCTGGCAATACGGGCCCCCATGGGGAACCCGCAGAATGACAGCTTATATCCCAGCCGGGCGTAAATGTGTCAAGCGCGTCGCGGTTCTGGCGTGCGCCCGCGCACGGTTCCGGGGCGCGCGGCTGCGCCCTGCCCTGATAGTCTAGTCGCCCCCCGATGACAGAGAAGATGGCGCCGATGGCTCTGGACGTGGCCGTGGTGATGGACCCGATCGGCAAGATCAAGATCGGCAAGGACTCCACCTTCGCGATGATGCTCGAGGCCCGGCGCCGCGGGCACCGCCTGCACTACGTCCTGCCCGGCGGACTCTGGCTCGACGGCCCCAAGGCCATGGCCCGCCTGGCCGAGGCCGAGGTCCGTGACGACCCCGCCGACTGGTACAGCCTGGGCCCGGCGCGGTCCCGACCCCTGGCCGAGATGGACGTGGTGCTGATGCGCACCGACCCGCCGGTGGACGCCGACTACCTGCACGACACCCACATCCTGTCGGTGGCCCAGGCCCAGGGCGTGCTGGTGGTGAACGACCCGGCCGGCCTGCGCGACCTCAACGAAAAGCTGGGCGCCCTGCTCTTCCCGCAGTGCTGCCCGCCAACCCGCGTGTCCCGGGACGCCGCCGAGCTGCGGGCCTTCGTGGCCGAACACGGCCAGGCCGTGCTCAAACCGCTCGACGGCATGGGCGGCCGCTCCATCTTCCGGGCCGCCGCCGGCGACCCCAACCTGAACGTGATCCTGGAAACCCTGACCGAGGGCGGCCGGCACCTGGCCCTCGCCCAGCGCTACCTGCCCGAGATCAAGGACGGCGACAAGCGCATCCTGCTGGTGGACGGCGAGCCCATCCCCTACTGCCTGGCCCGCATCCCCCAGGGCGACGAGTTCCGCGGCAACCTGGCCGCCGGCGGCCGCGGCGAAGGCCGTCCGCTGAGCGATCGCGACCGCTGGATCGCCGCCCAGGTGGGCCCCGAGCTGAAGCGCCGGGGCATGGTCTTCGTGGGCCTGGACGTGATCGGCGACTACCTGACCGAGGTGAACGTCACCAGCCCCACCTGCATCCGCGAGCTCGACGCCCAGTTCGGCCTGAACATCGCCGGCACCCTGTTCGACAGCATCGAAGCCAGGCTGGCCAGCTGATGGGCGGAGCTGCCGCTCCGGCCGTCGCCCTGCCCGNNCGGCATCGGCCCCGGTGACCGGCTCGGCGCCACCCTGGCGCTGTCGGCCGTGCTGTTCGGGGTACTCATCCTGGGCGTCGGCTTCGCCCTGGACCGGGCCGCGCCGGTGGCGCCCACCCTCGACGTCATCCTGACCGAAACCCGCAGCCACGCCCCGCCCGAAGACGCCGACTTCATCGCCCAGGCCAACAACCAGGGCGGCGGCGACAGCGACCGCGCCGAGCGCCCGCGCGAGGAGCAACTGGCCCCGGTGCCCAAGCCCGAGCCGGGCGTGGCACCCGAGCCCATGGTGGCCCAGGCCCCGCCGCCCGAGCCCGAGCCGGTGCCGCGGGTGCTGAGCACGGTGGGCGCCAGCCCGAACGTGCTCCCGCAGCCCGAGGACCAGCGCGACGCCAAGCCCGAGCCCCTGCCCTCGGGCCAGGAACTGGTCGACCAGAGCCTGGAAATGGCCCGTCTGGCCGCCGAGATCGAGCGCCGCCAGGAACTCATCGCCAAGCGCCCCAAGCGCAAGTTCGTCTCGGCCAGTACCCGCGAATACGAATTCGCGGCCTACCTGCGGGCCTGGGTGGCCAAGGTCGAGCGGGTGGGCAACCTCAACTACCCCGACGAAGCCCGCCGCCGCGGCCTGGGCGGCCGGCTGGTGATGACGGTGGCGGTGCGCCGCGACGGCAGCATCGAGGACGTGCTGCTCAACGATTCCAGCGGCCTGGGCGTGCTCGACCAGGCCGCCATGCGCATCGTGCGCCTGGCCGAGCCCTTCCCGCCCCTGCCCCAGACCAAGGAGCAGGTGGACGTACTGCACATCACCCGCACCTGGCAGTTCCAGAACGGCAGCGTGATTGGCGATTGAGGTGGCTCAGCCCATCAGGGCGTCGATGACGGCCATGCGCACCGGCAGGCCGTTGGCCACCTGGGCCAGGATCACCGACTGCGGGCCGTCGGCCACGCCGCCGTCGATCTCGATGCCGCGGTTCATGGGGCCCGGGTGCATCACCAAGGCACCCGGCGCGGCGCGGGCCAGCCGTTCGGGGCTGAGGCCAAAGTCGCGGTAATAGCCTTCCAGCGACGGCACCAGGCCCTGCTCCATGCGCTCGCGCTGCAGGCGCAGCATGATCGCCGCGTCCACGCCGGCGACGGCCTGGTCGAAGTCGTGGAACACCTTGCAGCCCTGCAGCACCTCCTCGCCGGGCAGCAGGTTGGCCGGGCCGCAGACGCGGATTTCGCCGCAGCCCAGGGCGCGCAGCGCGTGCAGGTCGGAGCGCGCCACGCGCGAGTGCAGCAGGTCGCCGGCGATGAGCACGGTGAGCTGCGAAAAATCGGCGCCCTTGCGCTGGCGCAGCGTGAGCATGTCGAGCAGGCCCTGGGTGGGGTGCGCGGCGCGGCCGTCGCCGGCGTTGATCACGCGCGTGCCCGGGGCGGCGCCGGCGGCCAGCTCGGCCACGGCGCCGTTGTCGGCGTGGCGGATGACGAACAGGTCCACGCCCATCGCCTCGAGGGTCTTGAGCGTGTCGAGCGCCGATTCGCCCTTCTTGGTGGAGGAAGTGCCGACGTCGAAGTTCAGCACGTCCATGCCCAGGCGCGTGGCCGCCAGCTGGAAGCTGCTGCGGGTGCGGGTGGAGGCCTCGAAGAACAGCGTGCAGGCGGTGCGGCCGGCGTGGCGGTCGCGCAGCCCGGTGCCGGCGTGGGCGTGCGGCAGCATCGTCTCGGCGCGGTCGAGCAGCTCGCGGATGAGCGCGGCCGGCAGGCCGTCGAGGGTGAGCAGGTGGCGCAGGCGGCCGTCGGGCGTCAGCTGGAAGTCGGGGCTCATGGCGTGGGGTCGGCGTCGGTGGGGCGGCGGGAATCGGGTTCGGCGAGCCAGCGCTCGAGGATGATGGCGGCGGCGAGCGCATCGAGCTGGTCGGCCTGGTGGCGCTTGCGGGCACCGGCGGCTCGGCCGGCGGCAAAACGCTGGGCGGCCTCGACCGAGCTGCGGCGCTCGTCCACCTGCTGCACGGGCAGGCCGTAGCGCTTGGCCAGGCTGCGGGCGAAGCCGCGGGCGCGCTGGCGCGCCGGCTGGTCTTCGCCCTCGAGCGTGGCGGGGTCGCCGACCACCAGCAGGTCGGGGCGCCACTCCTTCAGCCAGCGGTCCAGACGCTCCCAATCGGGGCCGGCGGCGCGCACGTCGAGCACGCCCAATTCGCGCGCGCTGCCCGAGAGCGTGTTGCCGACGGCCACGCCGATGCGCTTGGCACCGACGTCGAAGCCCAGCAGGGTCGTGGGGCCGCTCATGCGCGACCGCTGTAGTCGGCCAGGCGGCTGATGTCCACGCCGAGGCTGCGGGCGGCGGCCTGCCAGCGCTCGGCCAGCGGCGTCCGGAACAGCACGGCGGGATCGGCCGGCACGGTGAGCCAGCTGTTGGCGGCCAGCTCGGCCTCGAGCTGGCCCGCGCCCCAGCCGGCGTAACCCAGGGTCATCAGCAGGTTGGCGGGACCCTCGCCCTTCGCCACGGCTTCGAGGATGTCGCGCGAGGTGGTGACTGCCAGGCCGTTGCCCATGCGCAGGGTGGAATGCCAGTCGCGCGGGTCGTCGTGCAGCACGAAACCACGCTCGGGCTGCACCGGGCCGCCGGCCAGCACGGGACGGGTGGCCAGGGCCGGGTCCTTGGCCTCGAAACCGAGCTGGCCCAGAACTTCACCGAAGCTGAAGTCGGCCTCGCGGTTGACCACCAGGCCCATGGCGCCGTCGTCGTCGTGCTGGCAGACCAGGGTGACCGAACGGAAGAAATTCGGGTCGTCCATCGCCGGCATGGCGATCAGGAAGTGGTCGGTCAGTGATCGGGCGCCGGACATGCGCGCATTCTAGCGCGCCGGCCCGCGCGGCCGCCGCGTCAGCGCAGGCGCAGGAACAGCGAGGGGCCGCGCAGCTTCAGGTCGAGGCGGGCGTCGAGGCCGGCTTCGCTGCCCTGGCGCGAACGGTCGAGCCGGATCTGCGTGCCGCCGTATTCCAGCGCCAGGCCCAGGCGCGGGAAAGGGAACCACTCCATGCCCAGCGCCAGGTCGACGATATGGCCCTGCAGCGGGCCGCCGCCCTTGGCCACGCCGGAAAGCTCGGCGTATACCCGCGCCTGGTCGCCGAGCGCATGGCGCCAGCCCAGCACCAGCAGCGGCGCCAGCGCGGCATCGGAACTGCGGGCGCGCCCCGCCACCGGCACGCCGTCCACCGTGGCCTCGCCTACGAACAGCGTGTCCACGCGGTAGTAGGCCAGCCCCAGGCCCAAGCCCCAGGCCGTGGCACCCTCGCCGAACCACCAGCGCCAGGCCGCGCTGCCGAAGTCGTAGTCGAAGCGGCCGCGGAGCTCGCCGTCGGCGGCATAGGTGCGGCCGTCGTATTCGATCGTACGCTCCAGTTGCACGGTGTTGCCGCGGTCGAAGCCGAAATATTCGAGCGACAGCCCCTGGCGTTCGCCCAGCAGCCAGTCGAGGCGGGCATGGCTGACCGGCTGGCGCGCGTCCAGGCGAAGGTCGTCCTCGAGGTTCACGCGGCCGCTGGCGCTGTAGTCGCCGGCGCGGCCCCGGGCCCAGAGCGTGGTGTCGCTGCGGGTTTCGAAGCCGCCGACCCAGGCGCTGAACGTATCCAGGGGCCGCGGCGCGGCGCCAGCGTTGCCGGGCGCCGCGAGGGCCAGGGCCAGCAGGGCCGCGGTGGCGGGCACCGCGGGCTTACTTGGCTTCGGACAGCTCCACGCCGTCCAGGCCCTGGCTCAGGGTGCGGGCGTCGCCGCCCTGGGCCAGCTTGATCTTCAGGCGCACTTCGTTGGCCGAGTCGGCGAAACGCAGGGCGTCCTCGTAGCTGATCTCGCCGGCCTGGTAGAGCTCGAACAGGGCCTGGTCGAAGGTCTTCATGCCCAGGTTCGTCGATTCCTTCATGACGTCCTTGAGCTTGTGGATCTCGCCGTCGCGGATGTAGTCCTGCACCAGCGGCGTGCCGAGCAGGATTTCCATGGCCACGCGGCGGGCCTTGCCGTCGGGCGTGGGGATCAGCTGCTGGGCGACCACGCCCTTGAGGTTCATCGAAAGGTCCATCAGCAGCTGGCTGCGGCGGTCTTCCGGGAAGAAGTTGATGATGCGGTCCATCGCCTGGTTGGCGTTGTTCGCATGCAGGGTGCACAGCACCAGGTGGCCGGTTTCGGCGAAGGCGATGGCGTGGTCCATGCCCTCGCGGGTGCGCACCTCGCCGATCATGATCACGTCCGGGGCCTGGCGCAGGGTGTTCTTCAGCGCGGCCTCCCAGCTGTCGGTGTCGATGCCGACTTCGCGCTGGGTGATGATGCAGCCTTCGTGCTTGTGCACGAATTCGATCGGGTCCTCGATGGTGATGATGTGGCCCGAGGAATTCATGTTGCGGTAGCCGATCATGGCCGCCAGCGAGGTGGACTTGCCCGTGCCGGTGGCGCCCACGAACAGGATGATGCCGCGCTTGGTCATGGCCAGCGTCTTGATCACCGGCGGCAGGCTGAGCTCCTCGACCGTCGGGATGCGCGTCTCGATGCGGCGCAGCACCATGCCCACCTGGTTGCGCTGGTAGAAGCAGGACACGCGGAAGCGGCCGACGCCGGAGACGCCGATGGCGAAGTTGCACTCGTGGGTCTTTTCGAACTCCTCGCGCTGCGAGGGATTCATCACGTTCAGCACCAGGTCGCGCGACTGCTGCGGCGTGAGCGGGTTCTGCGTGATGGGCGAAAGCTTGCCATTGACCTTCATTGAAGGCGGCACGCCGGCCGTGATGAACAGGTCCGACGCCTTCTTGTGCGCCATGAGCTTCAGGAAGGAGGTGAAGTCGATGCTGCTCATGCTTGCTCCTGTGTGCACCCCGGGGCCTGGCCCCGGGGCGCGGGTTCATGCGGCGTCCTGCCAGCCCCCTTCAGGCGGCGACGTCAGTCGAAAAGCTTCTTTTCCTTGGCGTACTCGCGCGCCTGCAGCTTGGTCACCAGGCCGCGCTTGACGATGTCCTGCAGGCACTGGTCCAGCGTTTGCATACCGTACTGCTGGCCGGTCTGGATGGCCGAGTACATCTGCGCCACCTTGTCCTCGCGGATGAGGTTGCGGATGGCCGGGGTGGCCACCATGATCTCGTGCGCCGCCATGCGGCCGCCGCCGACCTTCTTGAGCAGCGACTGCGAAATGACCGCGCGCAGCGACTCGGAAAGCATGGAGCGCACCATCGGCTTCTCGCCCGCCGGGAACACGTCGATGATGCGGTCGATGGTCTTGGCCGCNNGCCAGGCGGATGGTTTCCAGGTCGCGCATTTCGCCCACGAGGATGAAGTCGGGGTCTTCGCGCAGCGCCGAACGCAGGGCCTCGTTGAAGCCGTGGGTGTCGCGGTGCACTTCGCGCTGGTTCACCAGGCACTTCTGCGAGGTGTGCACGAATTCGATCGGATCCTCGACGGTGAGGATGTGGCCGAATTCGTTCTTGTTGATGTGGTCCACCATGGCCGCCAGCGTGGTGGACTTGCCCGAGCCGGTCGGGCCGGTCACCAGCACGATGCCGTTGGCCTCGCCCATCCACGACTTCATCAGGGCCAGGTGGTCGGGCTGGAAGCCCAGCATCTCCAGGCCCAGCTCGCGGCGCTCCTTGGGCAGCAGGCGCAGCACCATGGATTCGCCGTGCACGCCGGGCAGCGCGGACACGCGGATGTCCATGTCCTGGCCGCCGACGCGCGCCGACAGGCGCCCGTCCTGCGGCAGCCGGCGCTCGGCGATGTCCATGCCGGAGATCAGCTTCAGGCGCGAGGCGACGGCGTTGAAACGGTCGCGCGGCAGGCTCAGGCGACTCTGCAGCACGCCGTCGATGCGGAAGCGCACGGCGAAGGTGCGCTCCTCGGGTTCTATATGTATGTCGGAGGCGCGCTGCTCGACGGCCTGCGCCATCAGGTTGTTCACCAGCTCCACCGTCGGCGCTTCCTCGGCGAGTTCGCGCAGCTGGCGCACGTCGCCGGATTCGTCGCTGCGGCTGGCCGCCTGCAGTCGGCCCAGGGCGTCGAGCAGGCGCTCGAGGTCCTGGGTGCGCGCCAGGCACCAGGCCGGCTCGCGGCCCGGCAGCACGAAGCGCAGGGCATCGGCCAGGCCCGGGGCCAGCGGATCGCGCGACGCGCAGTGCAGTACGCCGTCCGGCGTTTCCCACAGCAGCACCTGGCGGTCGAGCAGCCAGTCCATGCCGACGCCGGTGCCGGCCATCAGGCTGCGCACGTCGTCTTCACCGGGCAGCGGCAGGTCGCGCTCGGCCACCGGCAGGCCCAGCTGTTCGGACAGCACTTCGAGCAGGTTGTCTTCCGACAGCGCGCCGGTGCGCACCAGCACGCTGCCCAGGCGGCCGCGCACGCGCGGCTGCAGCGCCAGCGCGCGCTCGAGGTCGGGCGCCGAAACGAGTGAACGGGCGACCAGCAGTTCGCCGAGCCGGGTGGGCGTGGCGGCGTCAGACGACATCGGCGAATCCCTTCCTGAGTTTCTGGAACATCGCGAGGCCGAGGCCATGCACGACGAGCGCCGCGCAAAGATACCAGCCCCATCCCGCCCAGTCCGGCCAGGCGCCCTGGAACACCGCGGCGCGGCTCTGCTCGACCACGAAGGTGAGCGGGTTGGCGTCGAGCAGCCACTGCATCGCACCGGGCACCTGGCTGCGCGGGTAGAAGATGGGGCTGAGGAACATCATCGCGGTCAGCAGCGGCGGCACCAGCTGGCTGAGGTCACGCAGGTAGACACCGAGGCCCGAGAGTCCCCAGGCCAGGCCGACCAGAAGCAGCGCGTAAGGCGCCAGCACCAGCGGCACCGCCAGCGAGGCGGGGTGGAACCCGGTGCCGAACAACCCGTTGGCCAGCACCAGCAGGGCGAAGCCGGTGAGCGCGTGCACCGCGGCCACGCTCAGCTGCACCCAGGCCAGGGTCTCGAGCGGGAACACCACCTTCTTCACATAGTTGGGGTGCTGCAGCACGGCCCCGGGCGCCGAGGCCACGACCTCGGCCAGCATGCCGTGCACCAGCAGGCCGGCCAGCAGCACCAGCGCAAAACCCAGCAGACCCCCCTCGGCCTGGCCCGGCCAGCGGGCCTGGAACACCGCCCCGAACACGAAAGTGAAGACCGCCAGCATCAGCAGGGGGGCCAGCACCGGCCAGGCCCGGCCGAGCGCAGACCCCCGGTACCGCGCCGCGATCTCCCGCCGCACCAGCGCCCGGATGAGCGACCCGTGGCGGACGGGGCTGAAAAACACGGCGGGGGGGCTGGGCATGCGTTAGTGGAAATGGGCTATGAATCAGGATGTTACCCCAAGCGCCCGATGCCAGGGCGGGGCACCGGTCGTCACGGACCCTCGGCCGGCCTCGCCCACCCCCCCTCGGGCAACCGGCAAGACTGCCTCGCGAGGGGGTCCGAAAACCGTGCTTTGGTTCTCATTTTGCTTTTGAGAGCTGAGAAAGATGTTCCACCTAAGCTATTGACCCCTATGCGTCAGTGGGCTACTTTCCTGCCGTGGCTTGACGTCCTGGGGAGGGCGTGTTCTTTTTTGTCTCCCGCCTCGGAACAGCCGGTCGCCAGCGCAAACCACTGGTACCGGGCATTGCGGAGCAACCGGTCTAAGCTACGACCCTCGATTATCCAATTGGAGTCAAACTCGACATGTCGAACATCAAGAAGAACACCCTCGCTATCGCCCTCGTGGCGGCGCTGGGCCTGGCGGGTAACGCCGCTGCTTACACTTTCGGCACCGGTCCGACCGCCTCCCCGGGCGACCAGAACCCGGAGCTGATCGCCAGCGCCGACATCGCGGATGCCACCACCGTTGTCGCCCTCAGCGATGACGCCTACGTCACCATCGCCGCCACCGACAACATCATCGGCCGTACCACCGGCTTCGGTGTTCGCCTGTCGCTGAGCAACGGCGCCCAGTTCGTCGCCGGCACCCCGATCGTCAACCTCAACGCCGACATGGTGCTGGCTGGCTGGACCGCGGTCATCGCGGCCGGTGACGGCACCGGCACCGTCGTGATCTCGATCACCCCGCCGGACGGCGGCGGCGTCGGCGTGCCGGAAGGTGACCTGTTCACCCTGAGCGGCATCGAGCTGGACAACCTGGAGGCCCTGCAGACCGAGGGCGCCACGATCAACGCGACCATCGCGTTCTTCGATCCGGTGACCACCCAGCCGATCCTGACCAACCAGACCACCCCGCTGCTGCGTTCGGGCAACCCGCTGGACCTGACCTGCTCCACCGAGGGTCTGGGCGGCAACTCGTACACCAAGCGCATCGACGTGGGCGTGACCGAAGACCACGCTTCGAAGACCTACTTCTCGGGTTCGGGTGAAATCGGCGAAGCCGACGCGGGCAACTTCCGCGCTGGTATCGTCAGCCTCGTCGTGGAGCCGGGCTTCACCTTCGCCTACCAGCCGACCGACGAGTTCACCACCGTCGTGACCGGCAACTTCGGCGCGTTCGACCAGGCTGGCGCCATCGCCAAGCTGGTGCCGCGCGGCGCCGCGTGCGACGCCCCGGCCCTGGTCACGGGCGTGTTCAATGCTGACGCCACCGAGATCACCTTCGACTACACCGGTGCCACCATCGCCATCACCCCGGCCGGTCAGGACGTCGACCTGTGCTTCAGCGTGCCGTTCGACAACGAAGTCGTGATCGACGCCACCTCGGTGTCGGTGCAGACCACGTTCGTCCGCGGCGACTTCGAGTACACCGCTCCGGGCCAGTGCCAGCTGCTGCCGATGCTGTACAACGGCTCGGTCGTGAAGGTCGCCACCTTCAACCCGGCGGGCAACACCACCGCCCAGTCCTTCCTGCGCATCACCAACCCGGGTTCGACCTCGGGCCTGGTCACCATCGACGCGTGGGACGACGCTGGCGTGTACGCCGGTCCGGTCACCTTCACCCTGGGTGCCAAGCAGTCCAAGCAGATCAACTCGGACGTGATCGAAGGCGGCGGCGCTGGCTACACCGGCTCGCTGGGTGACGGCGCTGGCAAGTGGCGCTTCCTGGTCACCGGTGAGTTCGCCGGCATGCGCGTTCAGAGCCTGAACCGCAACAACACCGACGGCACCGTGACCAACCTCACCAGCTACGAGACCGGTGAGAAGCAGTCCAAGCCGAGCTTCTTCGGTGAGAACTACGGCGACGACCCGACCCCGGAGTCGACGCAGGACTAAGTTCTGCCAAGTAAGCAGCAACACCACGGGCGGCCTTCGGGCCGGCCGTTTTTTTTGGCCCGCCGCGAACCCAACGCGCGGCCGGGATTTGCGACAATGCCGACGATGACTTCCGTTGGCGCCCGCCCTGCCGCCCCCGCCGCGATCCGCGTCGAGGGCATCGGCAAGACCTATACCCTCTGGTCCAGCCCGGGCGCCCGCCTCCTGGCTCCCGCCGGGGTGCGCCTGGCCGCCCTGCTGCGCCCGCTGGCGCCGCGCTGGGCCACCGCCCTGGAAGCCGCCGCGCACCGGCACATGCCCCGCTTCACGGCGCTCGACGGCGTCAGCTTCGAGGTGATGCCCGGTGACTCCGTGGCCGTGATCGGCCTCAATGGCAGCGGCAAGAGCACCCTGCTGCAGATCGTCGCCGGCGTGTTGGCGCCCACCACCGGCCAGGTGCAGGTGCGCGGCCGCGTGGCCGCCCTGCTCGAGCTGGGCTCGGGCTTCAACCCGGAGATGACCGGGCGCGAAAACGTGCAGATCTACGCCGCCATCCTCGGCATCCCGCCGGCCCGGCTCGAGGGCCTGATGCAGGCCATCCTCGACTTCGCCGACATCGGCGAATACGTCGACCGCCCGGTGAAGACCTACAGCTCCGGCATGGCGCTGCGCCTGGCGTTTTCGGTGCAGGTGCACCTGGACCCGGACGTGCTGATCGTGGACGAGGCGCTGGCGGTGGGCGACGCCCAGTTCCAGGCCAAGGCCATGGCCAAGGTGGACGAAATCCTGGCCCGCGGCACCACCCTGCTTTTCGTCGGCCACGACCTGGCCGCCGCGCGCGCCTTCTGCCGACGCGCCCTGCTGCTGGAAAAAGGTCGCGTGGTGCTGGAAGGCACGCCCGAGGACGTGAGCACCGAGTACCTCTACCGCATCCACCAGCACGCGCTCACCGCGCGCAGCGACGAGGCGGCGGTGCTGCGCCGCTCCAGCCACGGTTACGGCAGCGACCTGGCGCGCATCCTCGACGCCGGCTTCGGCGCGGCGGGCGAGCACGCCAGCGCACGTTTCGAGGAGCGCCTCGAGGCCCGCGTGCGCGTGGCGATCGAGGACGACGTGGCGCACCCCGCGCTGATCTTCGACATCCTCGACACCAAGGGCCTGCAGGTCAGCGGCCGGCGCATCCCGCTCGCCACCGGCACCGGCGGCGCGCCGCAGGAGGTCTCCATCGCCTTCCCGGCCAGCCTGCAGCGCGGCATCTACCGCGTGCGCCTGCGCCTGGTGGACGCACCCAGCCTCGACCGCACCACCATCCTGGCGCGCCAGGAAGGCGGTGTGTCCTTCGAAGTGCTCGACGACAGCCGCGAGCGCTTCACCGGCCTGTTCCCGCTGCCCATGGACGTGCGGGTGGCCCCGCCGGCATGAGGCGCGTGCTGTTCCACCGCCAGTACCTGGGCTACTCGGGCGGGCACGGCAAGGTGCGTGATTACGCCGCGCACGTCGATGCCTGCCCCGGTTTCGAGGCCTGGACCTGGCTCACGCCCGATTCCGACCCGCTCGACAACCCGTGGGCGCAGGGCGGCTTCCGGCTGGCCGACGCCTGGCGCCCGGACGAGGCCGACGTGCTCTTCCTGGGCGGGCTCGACTGGGAGGCGGTGCCGCGCGACCTGCCGGGCCGCCCCGTGCTCAACCTGGTGCAGCACCTGCGCCATGCCGACGCCGGGGACCCCCGGCGCGCCTTCCTGCGACGCCCGGCCGTGCGCATTTGCGTCAGCCAGCCCGTGGCCGAGGCGATCCTGGCCACCGGCGAGGTCAATGGCCCGGTGCACGTGATCCCGGCCGCGCTGGATCTCCCGCCGCTCCCGGCGCGCACGCCGCAGGCCGGCGCACCGCCGCGCATCGCCATTACCGGCGGCAAGGCGCCGGAACTGGCGCAAGCGGTGGCTGCACAGCTTGCCGCTGACGCCGCGGCCCTCGATGTCCTGCCCGCAGGCCTCGGACGCACGGAATTCCTGGCCCGCCTGGCCGCCGCCGACATCGCGGTGCTGCTGCCGCACGAACGCGAAGGTTTCTACCTGCCCGGCCTCGAGGCGATGGCGCTGGGCTGCGCCGTGGTGATGCCCGACGCCGGCGGCAACCGCGAGTACGCGCGGGCCGGGCTGAACGCCTCGATCCCGGCGCGCGCGCCGGAAGCGATCGCCGCCGCCGTGCGCGGACTGCTTTCCGAGGGCGCACGCGCGCCGCGTGTTTCCGCCGGGCTGGCCACCGCCGCCGGCTACACGCTGGCGCGCGAACGCGCGGCCTTCCATGCCCTGCTCGGGCGCCTGGACCAGGAGTGGGCCGCATGCCGCCACGCCTGCTGATCCTCACCGGCCTGCCGCGCTCGGGCACCACGCTGTGCTGCCACCTGCTCAACCAGGCNNCCCTACCACGCCGACGGCCGCGTGCCCGACAACCCCGCCGGCGACACCGTCGGCCAGCGCCGGCAGTGGCGCGTGCAGCACGGCGAGATCGCCTTCGACAAACCGCTGGACGCCGGCTTCACCCTGGCCATCAAGCACAACGCCGCCTTCACCGCGCTGCTGCCGGAGCTCGCGCAGGCCGCACCCTGTTACGGCGTGGTGCGCAACCCGCTGGCGGTGCTGGCCTCGTGGAACTCGCTGGAACTGCCGGTCTCGCGCGGGCACGTGCCGGCGGGCGAGCGCCTGGACCCGGTGCTGGCGCGCGCGCTGGCGGACGAGCCCGACTTGCTGGAGCGGCAGTGCCGCATCCTGGAGTGGTTCCTGGGCCGCCTGCTCGACCACCTCGGCCCCGCGCGGCTGGTGCGCTATGAACACCTGGTGCGGGACCCCGGCGCCGAACTGTTCGACCGCGTCGGCGTGGCGCGCCCCGTCGCGGGCCGCTTCGGCAACCGCAACGACAACACCGCCTACCCGCGCGACCAGGTCGGGGCCATGGCCACGCGCCTGCTGTCGCGCCCGGGCCGCTGGCGCGAGCTTTACGGCGAAGACGAGGTGCGCGCGCTGGCCGCGCGCCTGTGCGGCGACGCCGGCGCGGGCACGCCATGACGCCGCGCGTGCAGTTCCTGGTGGGCGGCGTGCAGAAGTGCGGCACCAGCGCGCTGGCCGCCTATCTCTCGGCGCACCCGGGCCTGTGCCTGCCGCGCGACAAGGAAGCGCACGTGTTCGACGCGCCCGGCTTCGACGAAAGTTGGGATGCCGCGGCCGTGGACGAACGCTACGCCCCGCATTTCCCGCCCGCCGACCCGGCGCGCCTGCACGGCGACGCCACGCCCATCTACTGCCTGCACCCGCGCCTGGTGGCGCGCATCGCCCGCTACAACCCGGCGATGCGCTGGATCCTGCTGCTGCGCGACCCGGTGGACCGCGCCCTGTCGCAGTTCGCCATGGAAACCGCGCGCGGCACTGAAACCTGGCCACTGCTCCCGGCGATGCTGCTCGAACGCTGGCGCCTGCGCGGCCACGGGGACGACTGGTCGGAGGCCTCGCCGCTGCGCCGCCACAGCTACCGCCTGCGCGGCGATTACGCTCGCCAGCTCGCCAACCTGCGCGCGCACTTCCCCGAGGGCCAGCTGCTGGTGCTGGCGCAGTCCGAGCTGGCACAGGAACCGGCCGCGACGCTGGCGCGCGTGCACGCCTTCCTGGGCGTGGACACGCTGCCGGTGGCTGGTGCGCAGCGCGTGTTCGAGGGCAAATACGCGCCACCGGGCCGCTGGCACCCGGCCCGGCTGCTGCTGCGCTGGCTGCTGCGCCGCGAGCGGCGCGACTTCCGCGAGCGCCGCGGCTGGACCTGAACGCCGCGGTCCGGCGCGCGCTGGCCACGTTTCGCCGCATCCGCCCTGACCGGGGGCGGGCCCGTCGCTAGGCTTCGTCTCCCGGCCGCACGCCCGCGGCCCGACGGAGCCTTCGATGATCAAGCTCTTTTGCACCAGCCTGCTGATGCTCGCCGCTTGGGCCTGCCCCGGCTTCGGCGAGTGCCGTGAACTCGCCGGGGCCGAACGCGCCGCCCTGCTGGCCATGGCCGCCGAGAGCGACGCGCACTGGGACGCCGCCGATGCCGCCAGGCTGGCGGCGATGTTCGCGCCGGACGCGGATTTCCGCCTGGCCGACCGCGTGGCCTTCGATTCGCGCGAAGGCATCCTCGGTTATTTCACGCGCTCCTTCGCCGGGCGCCCGGCCGGCCTGCACCACGTCACCGACATCGTGGCGCTGCGTGAAATCGCGCCGGGCGTGGTGATGGCCGACGGCCACGTGCGGCTGGAGCGCGAAACGGCCGACGGCGGCCGCGAACTGCTGCGTCGATTCGTCAACCACACGCTCGTGGTGCGCGAAGGCGAGGGCTGGCGCTTCAAGGCGCTGCGCGCGCACCCGCTGCCCGCGGAGCCGGCGCCGGCCGGCTGAGCCGGCTCAGCGGCGCAGGTAGTCCAGCCAGGCGTCGTCGCCGCTGGCGCCCGGCGCGAGGAATTCGCGCCAGGCCGGGTCGTCGCCGGCGGTACTGGTCACCGGCCGGCCGAAGGCCCAGCTGAACTCGGCGCCCGCCGGCGCGGATGCGGCGCGCACCGGGACTTCCAGGGGCGAGGCACCGGAGTCGTCGATGGCGGGCGCGTGGCGCAGGTCGTCGATGGGCATGGCGGGCAACGGTGTCCGGGACTCGGAGACCGATGTCACGCAAGCTCCGTGCCAGCGCTGGAAGCCAGCGTTGGCGCGGTTTCCCACCGCACACCCCGAACCCTTCCGTGCGAAATGCAATGCGCCGCATTGCAGCCTGCAATGCCTCAGGCCCGCGGCCACTCCAGCACGAAGCAGGCGCCGCCACCCGCGCGCGGCTCGTAGCGCAGCTCGCCGCCCTGGGCGCGGGCATGCTGCCTCGCCAACGCCAGGCCCAGGCCCGTGGATGAGGGCGCAGCGCCGCCGGGCGTGGGTGACAGCGGCACGTAGCGCTGGAACAACGCACCGCGCTCGGCTTCCGGCACGCCGGGGCCGCGGTCGAGCACGCGCAGGCGGCCGCGGTCGGGCAAGGTTTCCGCCTCGAATTCCACCAGGCTGCCTTCGGGCGCGAATTTCACCGCGTTCGACACCAGGTTGCGCAGCACGTGCCCCAGCGCCAGCGGCTGGCCGCGCAGGCGCAGGCCCTCGTCGCCCTGGCGCGAGAAGCGGATGCCGCGCGCCGCCGCCGGCGTGGCGAATTCCTCCAGCACGCGGCGCAGTTCGGCGCCGAGGTCCAGCACCACCACCGCCTCGCCGCGCGCCTCGCCCGCCGCCTGCTCCAGCACGGCCTGCAGGAACAGCAGCCCGGACGCCGCCGAACCGCGCACCGACGCCGCCAGGCGCGCGCGCGCCTCGGGCGCGGCGGCGTCGCGCACCAGGTCGGAGGCGAAGATCAGGTTGCCGAAGTGGCCGCGCAGGTCGTGGGCCACCAGCTCGAGGCTGGCCTGCCGTTCGCTGGCGATGCGCCGGGCCTGCTGGGCCTCGAACGCGGCGCGCTCGGCCTCGCGCTCGCGGCGGCGCAGGCGGCCGATGGCCAGCAGCGCGGCGAAACCGGCCACCAGGGCCAACCCGTTCGCCACCAGCACGGTCTGGCGGTTGTCGCGCACGGTGAGCTCGCGCTGCGCGCGCTGGCGCGCCAGGCGGTCGCGCTCGTGCTGCACCATGGCCTCGAGGATGGCGCGCATGGCTTCGGCATTGCCGCTGGAGGGGCTGCCGTCGAATTCGCGGTCGAGCCGGGCCGCGGCGTCGGCGTCGCCATCGAGCGCGCGGCGCTTGAGGGCGATCAATTGCTCGGCGCGTTCGATGCGTTCTTCGTGCAGGCGCACCAGTTCCACCAGGGCGGCCGCCTGCACCGGGTCGCCGCTGGTTTCGTCGGCCAGCTGCGCGCGCGCGGATTCCATGCGTTGCAGGGTGTCGCGGAAGGCCTGCAGGTTCTCCTCGCGGCCCACCAGCAGGTAGCGCAGGATCTCGCTGTCGCGGTCACCGAGCAGGCCCCAGAGCCGGTTGATCTGCTCGATCACGCGCTGGGTCTGGCTGACGCTGGCAATGGAC
Organism: Arenimonas sp.; assembly: GCA_003497545.1. Classification (GTDB taxonomy): domain Bacteria; phylum Pseudomonadota; class Gammaproteobacteria; order Xanthomonadales; family Xanthomonadaceae; genus Arenimonas. Next base: position 22,928 of record DNNT01000119.1, read on the forward strand.
ACCGCCAGCCGGTCAGNNGTCGGCGGTGCGCAGCGACAGCACCGACGAGGCCAGCAGCGCCGCCACCGCCAGCACCAGCAAGCCGGAAAACAGCGCGCGGCGGCCCGGGCGCGGAAGGCTCACAGGCCCAGGGCCTTGCGCTTGCGGTAGAGGGTGGAGGCGTCAATGCCGAGCGTGCGCGCGGCCTCTTCCAACGTCGGCGCCTGCGCCAGCACGGCGGCGATATGCGCGCGCTCGAGTTCGTCGAGCGTGACCGCCGCGCCAGGGGCGATGGCCGGCGCCGGCGTGGCCGCTTCATTCCCCAGCTGCAGCCAATCCGCGCCGACCTGCGCGTCCGGGCACAGGATGACGGCGCGCTCGACCACGTTCTGAAGTTCGCGCACGTTGCCGGGCCAGGCATAGCCGCGCAGCGCGGCGGCGGCGGCCGGTGCGAAGCGGCGCGCGGGCCGCCCGTGCCGGCGCGCGAACCGGGCCAGGAAACCTTCGGCCAGCGCGTCGATGTCCTCGGGCCGCTCGCGCAGCGGCGGAAGCGCCAGCGCCACCACGTTGAGGCGATAGAACAGGTCGGCGCGGAAACGGCCTTCGGCCACCTGCGCGGCGAGGTCGTGGTTGGTGGCGGCCACCAGCCGCACGTCGGCGCGGCGCGTCACCGGGTCGCCGACGCGTTCGTAGGCCTTGTCCTCGATGAAGCGCAGCAACTTGGGCTGCAGCGCCAGCGGGAAATCGCCGATCTCGTCGAGCAGCAGGGTGCCGCCCTCGGCGTGGCCGACGCGGCCCGGCGTGCTCTGCGCCGCCCCGGTGAAGGCGCCGCGGGCGTGGCCGAACAGTTCGCTCTCGAGCAGTTCGGGCGACAGCGAGGGGCAGTGCACGGTGGCCATGGGCGCGGCCGCGCGCGGGCTCCAGCGGTGGATGGCGCGCGCCAGCACGCCCTTGCCGGTGCCGCTTTCACCCAGCAGCAGCACGTTGGCGTCGGTGGCCGCCACCTGCCGGGCCATCGCGATCACCGACTGCATGGCCGGGTTGGCGCTGGCCAGTTCGGCCGGGTCGGATTCCTGCTGGCTTTCGAGCGCGGCGATGCGGTCGATCAGTCGGCCGGTGTCGAGCTGGCGGGCCACGGCCACGCGCAGCTGCGCGGGCGAGCACGGCTTGACCAGGTAGTCCGAGGCGCCGCGCGCCATGGCCTCGATCGCGTCCTCGACGCGGCCGTGCGCGGTCAGCATCACCACGCGCAGCCGCGGCGCCAGTTCAAGCAGCTTCGGCAGCGCGTCCACGCCCGAGTCCATGCCCAGGTTGCGGTCGAGCAGGCACACCTGCAGCGGCAGCGTGGCGGCCAGGCGCAGGCCTTCGTCGAGGGTTTCGGCGGTGTGCACGCGGTGCCCCTCGGATTCGAGGAACAGGCGCAGCGAATCGAGCAGGGCCGGATCGTCGTCCACCAGCAGGATGCGGCCGCTCGGCGCGCCGTCGCTCACGCACCGCCCCCTGCCGCAGCCATCGCCACGTCCGGAACCGACAGTTTGTCTACCTGGGGCATGGACATCGGTCGCCTCGGCCATGGATGGCCACGATGGTAGCCGCGGCACGGCCTCCGGCCCAAGCGTGGCCGCTCAGGGCCGCCGCGTCATGAACCGGCTGTGCGGGTCCTCGCGGTAGTCGGCGAACGGGCCACAGGGTTCGAAGCCTTCGGATTCGTACAGGCGGATGGCCGGCAGGAACGGCGCGGACACGCCGGTTTCGAGGCTGACACGTTCGTAGCCGCGCTCGTGCGCCACCGCCAGCAGGTGCTGCAGCACCGCGCGCGCCACGCCCTTCCGACGGTGCGCAGCGGCGGTGCGCATGGACTTGAGTTCGCC
>DNNT01000162.1:0-17613 GCA_003497545.1 Arenimonas sp.
TGCGCCGAGATCACCGGCCAGCCGCTCGACGGCCTGATGGGCCTGGCCCCGGACTACAAGCCGGAGAACACCGACACCCGCACCGCCGAGGAGTGGGTGTCGATCGCCGCCGAGTCCAACCCGAGCCTGAAGGCCGCCGAGCTGGGCCTGGCCGCCGCCGAGCGCGACATCGGCACCGCGCGCTCCGCGCACCTGCCTTCGCTGTCGGCCAGCGCCTCGATCAGCGACAGCGCCGGCTGGCAGAGCGAATTCCCGGGCGGCCCGAACAGCTCCGGCGGCGGCAACTCGGTCGGCATCTCGCTCAGCATGCCGCTTTACGCCGGTGGCGCCGTGCAGTCGCAGGTGCGTCAGGCCGTGCACGGCCGCGACATCGCCGCCGACCAGCTCGAGCAGGCCCGCCGCTCGGTGGTGCGCCAGACCCGCAACGCCCAGCGCTCGCTGTCCGCCGGCGCCGCCGAAGTCGAGGCGCGCCGCCTGTCGGTGGTGTCCGCCCAGGCCGCGTACGAAGCCAGCGAAGCCGGTCTCGAAGTGGGCACCCGCACCATCGTCGACGTGCTGATCACCCAGCAGGCGCTGTTCCTGGCCCAGCGCGAATATGCGCGTTCGCGCCACGCCTTCCTGGTCAACACCCTGCGCCTGAAGCAGGCCGCCGGCACCATTTCGCTGGAAGACCTGCAGGAAGTGAACGCGGTGCTGGTGAACGACGCCGAGGCCGCGCTCGCCGCGTCCGACGCCGAGGGCTGAGCCCTCCCCCGCGGGCCGGTGCGCTAGCCGCGCCGGCCTGCCAGCACCTGGTCCGCGAGGTCCAGCGTGCGAGCCAGGGCCCCGGCCAGCGCGCGCATCTCGGTGCGCGCCGCCTGGCCCATCCGGCGCCGACGCTCCGGGTCGGCGACCAGCGCCCGCACCGCCTCGGCCATCTGCTCCCCGTCCGCCACCTGCAGCAGGCCGCCGCCGTCGCGCAGGCGGTTGGTGACTTCGTTGAAGTTGAAGGTGTGCGGGCCCACCACGCTGGGCACGCCCAGCGAGGCCGGCTCGAGCACGTTGTGCCCGCCCACCCGGCACAGGCTGCCGCCCACGAAGGCCAGGTCGGCCGCCGCGAAAAACCACAGCAGCTCGCCGATGGTGTCGATCACGAACACCTGCGTCGTGCGTCCCGGCAGGCGCTGCGAGCGGCGGCAGCGGATTTTCAGCCCGGCCTCGCGCAGGGTCTCGGCCACCGGCCCGAAACGTTCGGGGTGGCGCGGCGCCCACAGCAGCAGCGCGTCGGGCCGCTCGGCCAGCAGGCGCTGGTGCGCGGCCAGCACCTGCGCCTCCTCGGGGCCGTGCGTGCTGGCGGCAATCCAGACCGGGCGCGATTCGCCCCAGCCACGCCGCCACAGCAATGCCTGCTCGGCCACGCCCTCGGGCAGGTGCAGGTCGTACTTGAGGTTGCCGGTGACGACGATGCGCGCCGGGTTGGCGCCGATCTGCGCCAGCCGCTCGGCGTCGGCGCGCGACTGCGCCGCCACCAGGCTCACGGCCTGCATCGCCACCCTGGCCAGCGTGCGCACCGGCAGGTAGCCGCGCAGCGAACGCTCGGACAGGCGCGCGTTGACCATCATCAGCGGAATGCCGCGGCGCGCGCATTCGACGTAGAGGTTCAGCCAGATCTCGGTCTCGACGATGATCGCCAGCGCCGGCCGCGCGCGGTCCAGGAAACGCCGCACCATCGAGCGCAGGTCGTAGGGCAGGTAGACGTGCTTGACCCGGTCGCCCCAGAGCGCGCGCACGCGTTCGGAACCGGTGGGCGTGATGGTGGTGACCAGCAGCGGCCGGCCCGGGTAACGCTGCAGCAGGCCGTCCACCAACGGGCGCGCGGCGATCACTTCGCCCACCGACACCGCGTGCACCCAGATCGAATCGTGCAGGTCGAGCTTGCCCTCGAGCCAGCCGTAGCGCTCGGTCCAGCGCTGCAGGTATTCGCGCTGGCGCATGCCGCGCCAGATCAGGTGGTAGAGCGTGATCGGGAAGGCCAGGCGCAGGACCAGCGCGTACAGGCCCATCAGCACGCGCTGTCCAAGGGTGAGTTGCATGGGCGGCAGGATACCCGACCTCGCCCGCGGCGCGGTGGCGCCAGCGGCTAGAATGTCGGCCGCATGGCCACGCCCGACCTTCCGCCGCCGCCGCTGTCCCCGCGCACCTGGCCCACCTGGCTGCTGGTGGGCCTGGGCTGGACCGTGGCGCGCTGGCCGTGGTGGCTGCAGCGCGCCACCGGGCCCTGGCTGGGGCGCGTGCTGTACCGGCTGCTGCCGGGCCGCCGGCGCGTGGCCGCCACCAACCTCGCGCTGTGTTTCCCGGAACGCGACGAAGCCGCGCGCGCCGCCCTGCTGCGCGCGAACTTCGAATCGCTCGGCCTGGGCCTGTTCGAATTCCTGCGCGCCTGGTGGGGCCGCTTGGCGCCGGTGGACCGCGGCTTCGAAATCACCGGGCTGGAACACCTGCGCGCCGCGCAAGAAGGTGGCCGCGGCGTGATCCTGGTGTCGGCGCACTTCACCACGCTGGAAGTCTGCCTGCGCCTGCTCTGCCAGCACGTGCGCCTGGGCGCGATGTACCGCCCGCACGAGCAGGCGGCCATGGAATGGGCGGTCAAGCGCGGCCGCCTGCGCCACGCCGAGGCCATGTTCGCGCGCGACGAACTGCGCCCGGCCATCCGCCACCTCAAGCAGGGCGGCGTGCTGTGGTTCGCGCCCGACCAGGAAACGCGGCGCGGCGACAGCGTGTTCGTGCCCTTCTTCGGCCAGCCGGCCTGGAGCCTCACCTCCACCCACCAGCTGGCGCGGCTGAGCGGCGCGGCGGTGCTGCCGCTGTTCCACGAACGCCTGCCCGACGGCCGCTACCGCATCGAGGTGCTGCCGCCGCTGGAAGGTTTCCCCACCCGCGACGCCACCGCCGACACCGCCCGCATCATGGCCACGCTCGAAGGCCTGGTGCGCCGCCGGCCCGAGCAATACCTGTGGCTGCACCAGCGCTTCAAGCGCCAGCCCGACGGCACCCGCCGCCGGTATTGATCAATACACCGGCGGCTCGCCCGGCGGCCGCGTCTTGAACCGGCGATGCGCCCACAGGTACTGCTCCGGGCATTCGCGCACCACGGTTTCCAGCTCGCGCATGTAGCGCGCGGCGTCTTCCACCGGGTCGCCCGAGGGCCAGCCCGGCCACGGCGCCTCGACGCGCACGTGGTAGCGGCCATCGTCGCCGCGGCGGTACCAGAACGGCAGCAGCACCGCGTTCGCGCGTTTCACCAGGTCGGGCGTGGCGGTGAGCGTGGCCGCGGGCACGCCGAAGAACGGCACAAAGGCGTTCTGGTAGGTGAAATTCTGGTCGGCCGAATACACCACCGCCTCGCCGCCGGAGAGCGCGCGCAGCAGCCCGCGCACGTCCTTCTTGCCGATGCTCGGCCCGTACACCGCCGCGCGCGAGCGCTCGAACCACGACTCCAGGCAGGCATTGTTGTGCCGGCGCACCACCACCCGCGGCGAACGCCCCAGCGCCTCGCCCAGCAGGCGCACGGCGAGTTCGGTGTGGGTGAAGTGGCCGCACATCAGCAGCACGCCCTGGCCACGGGCCTTCGCGGCGCGCAGGTGTTCGAGCCCGGTGACGTCGGCCAGGCCCGCCAGCGCGGGCGAAGGCGCATGCCAGGCGCGCAGCAGTTCGAGCGCGCCAATGACGGTGTTCACCACGCTGGCGTCGGCCAGGCGCCGGCGCGCCGTGGCATCGATCCCGGGGAAACACAGGTCCACGTTGATGCGGGCGATGCGCCGGCGCGAACGCAGCAGCGGCCAGGCCAGCCAAGCCAGGACGCGGCCCAGGGCCAGCAGCCCGCGCTGCGGCAGGCGCGCCACCGCCTTCGCCAGCAAGTCAAACAGGGGCAGCAGCGCGCAGGCCACGCGGCTCAGTCCGCGGCGCGGCCGCCGTCGGCCAGCAGGCTGCCGGCGTACAGCGCCGCCAGCAGCAGCGTCAGCCCGCCCCAGAAAGTGGAATAGAACGCGAGGTGGGTGTTGAGCGGGAACACCGTCACCGCCAGCGCCAGCGCCGGTGCGCGCGCGCGCAGCCGCGCCTCCGGCGTGGCGAAACGCCAGGCGCGGCAGGCCAGCGCCACGCCGCCCAGCCAGCACAGCAGGCCGACCAGGCCCGTTTCGCTCAGCACCTCGAGCACGATCTGGTGCGCGTGGTAACCCGCGCCGTGGTCGCCGTCGCGCAGCCAGGGGTCGTCGGGCGCCGCGTAGTGCGGGTAGGCGTCGCGGAAACCACGCACGCCGACGCCGTTCACCGGGTGCGCCGCGGCCATGCGCAGCGCCGTCGCCCAGATCGGCAGGCGGCCCGACAGCGCGTGGTCCATGCCTTCGGGGCTGCCGGCAAGGACGGCTTCGGTGCGCTCGATGCGCTGCTGCAGCTTGTCCGACCCCAGGGTGGCCACGCACAGCACGGCCATGGCGCCCAGGGCCAGCGCCACGATCACGCGCCGGTTGCGGAACTGCTGCCAGGCGCTGAACACCAGCACCAGGCCCAGCGTCACCCACGAGGCGCGCGCGCCGGCCAGCAGCACCACCGCCACCAGCACCAAGGCCGTCACCAGCCAGCCGGCCAGACCGAACCGGTCGGCGGCGGACGTGAGCGGGAAAGGCGCCAGGCTGGCCAGCACCAGGCCCAGCTTGAGGTTGTCGGCGCCGAACACGCCGCTGAGGCGGTCGGCCGTGGCCGGCCCGCCCAGGCTGAAGCCGGTGGCCGCCTGCACCAGCGCATCGAGCAACCAGACGCCCAGGATCACCGCCAGGCCGGCGAAGGTCAGGCGGCGACCGCGGTCGGTAGCCACGGCAATCGCGACGAGCCACAGGAAAGGCAGGTAGCGCAGGTCGAGCAGGGACTCGCGCAGCGCGCGCCCGGGGTTGTAGGCGTCGAGCGAAGAGATCAGCTCGGGCAGCCAGTAGCTCAGGAACAGCACGCTGGTCAGCGCCCAGGCCTCGTGGCTGAGCAGCACCATGCCGCCGCGGAAACGCCGCAGCGCCAGCAGCGCCAGCGCCAGCAGCGAGCCCAGGGAAAGCACCGTTTCCGCCGGACCCGGCAGCGGCCACAGCGCCACGAACGCGAGCACCCACCAGGGGGCCCAGCGCAGGCGGGCTTCAGACGGAGACGAGGCGGGCATAAAGGTCCAGGGTGGCGGACTGCATGGCCGCCAGGGTGTGCGGCATGGTAACCGGCACCGGCGGCGGCGCGGCAAGCAGGACGCGCGCGGCCACGGCGAGCGCGGCGTGTTCCCCCACGGGAACCGCACCGGCCGGGTACAGCGCGCCCAGCAGTTCGCCGACGCCGCCGTGGGCCCAGCCCAGCACCGGCCGGCCGACCGAGAGCGCCTCGAGCACGGTGCGGCCGAAGGCCTCGGGTTTGTTCGACACCTGCAGCACCAGGTCGGCGACGGCGTAGGCGTCAAGCACGTCGCTGCGCGGCTCGCTGATGGCAAGCGCGCTGGCCACGCCCAGCGACGACGCCAGCGCTTCGAGCTCGGCCAGGTAGGCTTCGCGGCCCGGTTCGCGCGCGCCCAGCAGCCACAGGCGCGCGTCTTCGCCACCGGCACGCAGCGCGGCCAGCAGGCGGATGGCGTCGGCGTGGCCCTTCAGGCGCGTGCCGCGACCGGGCAGCAGCAGCAGGCGGCCACCCTGCAGCGCCGGATGTTCGGCGGCGAAGCGCGCGCGCCAGGCAGCGTCGGGCTGGTGTCCGCGCGGGAACTGCGCCGGGTCGATGCCGCGCGGGATCACCTGCAGCTTCGCCGGGTCGGTGCCGGGCCAGTGCCGCAGCACGTGCGCGCGCACGGTGTCGGACACGCACACCACGCGTTCGCCGCGGCACAGGATGCCGCTGTAGCGCCCGGGCGAATTCAGGCCGTGCACGGTGGTGACGAAACGTGGCCGCGGCGCCGGCAGGCCGCGCAGCGCGAACCAGCCCAGCCAGGCCGGCAGCCGCGAGCGTGCGTGCACGATGTCGGGTTCCAGCGCGGCCAGTTGCGCACGCAGCCGGCGCATCGTGGCGAAGGCGCGCAGGGACTTCGCGCCGATGGGCAGTTCGATGTGTTCGCTGCCACCGGCGAGCAGCGCCGCCACCAGGCGCCCGCCCGCCGACACCACGACCGAACGGTGCCCGGCCGCGACCAGCGCAGCGGCGATTTCAAGGGTGGAGCGTTCGACCCCGCCGCTGTGCAGCGCGGGCAGGAGTTGGACGACGGTAAGGCGGCGCAAGGCCGGGCCCGCCGCGCCGTCAGTCCTTGAGTACGAAGACGGCGCCGCAATACGGGCAGGTGGCGCTGCCCGTGGCTTCGATCGGCAGGTAGACGCGCGGGTGGGAATTCCACAGCGCCATGGCCGGCGTCGGGCAGGACAGCGGCAGCTCGGAGCGCTGCACCTCGTAGCGGCGCTCGGCGTTGGCCGGGGCGCGGGCGGTGGCGGTGTCGGTACGCGACATGGGCGGGGTTCCTCGGAGTCCGAGGAACCATTTTACACGCGCCGCCCCGCGCCGCTTATTTGGCCTGCTGGGCCTCGACGGTGATCTCGATGCGCACCTCGTCGCTGACCGCCGGGGCATAACCGCCCACGCCGAACTCGCTGCGCTTGATGTCGAACGAGGCGTCGAAGCCGGCCGCGTTGGCCTGCGTCATCGGGTGGGTGCCGACCTTGTTGATCACCACGTCCATCACCACCGGGCGGGTGACGCCGTGGATGGTCAGGTCGCCGGCGACCTTGAGCTTGCCCTCGCCGGCCGCGGTGACGCCGGTGCTGGTGAAGGTGGCGGTCGGGAACTGGGCCACGTCGAAGAAGTCGGCGCCCTGCAGGTGCTCGTCGAGCTTGGCCACGCCGGTGCTGATGCTGGCGACCGGGATGGTCACCTTCACGCTCGACTGGGTCGGGTCGGCCGGGTCGAAGTAGAACTCGGACTCCACCTGGTCGAAGCGGCCGGTGATGTTCGAGAAGCCGAAGTGGCTGTAGGTGAACTCGACCTGGGTATGGGTCGGGTCGATGGCGTATTTGTCGGCGGCGAAGGCCGGCAGGAAGGCGGTGGCGAGCAGGGTGGCAAGGGCGAGGCGCTTGAACATGGGGTTCTCCGGGTGGTGTGGGCTCATCCCAGGCGGGAAGGGATGGACCGGGAAGAGACTAGTTCGCACTGCTCGTGGAACACAGCCACTGACTGGGAACGTATCGTTGCAGTCGCTGCTGCGCCCGGGGCCGTAGCGCCCCCCTTCCCGCGTGAAGGAAATCGAGTGAGCCACCGGCGCCCCCGCGCCCGGCCCTCCCGCCACCCTGCCGGGGGCGGACACCGAGAGGAGAGCACGCATGATCCGCGCCACCCTGTTCCTTGCCCTCGCCGCCGGCCTGGCGGCCCTGCCCGCCGCGGCCGACGACGAATTCCTGTCGCCGCCAGCCGCCGACGCCCTGCGCGCCGGCCGCCAGGCCGCCTTCGACGCCAAGCTGCGGCCCGAGGCCTCCGCCAAGGCCGTCACCGTGGAGGAGGTCGGCGACGCCGACAGCTTCGGCCGCAACGTCAAATGGCTGGGACTGATGTCCGGCTACGTCGGGCTGTCCACCGACTGCACGCCCGCGCCGGGCGATCCGGTGGACCCGAGCTGCATCACGGTGAACCCCGCCCCCGCCTTCACTCCCTTCAACCAGGCGGACCTGGCGGTGGTGACCTTGCCGGGACGCAGCACCCACTCGCTGATCTGCCACTGGCAGACGCCGATCATCAGCGTCGCGTATTCGAACGCCACCGGCGCGCGCCAGTCCTATCGCTTCCAGGCGCTGGCGTCCTACCGCATCGAGAGCGAGGTGCTGCAGGGCCTGAACGACCCGAACAGCGGCGACCCGTACAACGGCGCCATAGAACTCGCGCTGGGTTCGATCAACGACGCGGGTTACCTCGAGGACGGCGACTTCTTCACCCGCCAGTACACGCAGAGCCGCACCTGCATCGGTGGCCTGGTCAGCAAGCGGGCGCTGGTGGACCAATATGGCCTGACCGAGGCGCAGGCGCGGCGCTTCTTCCGCGAGCCGATCACGATCCGCATGTCCATCCGCGGCAATGCCCGGATGGTCGAGGCGGCCAACATCAACTTCGGCACCCGCTTCACCGGCGACTGAGCGCCGTGCGGCACCCGGCGGCGCCGCGGCCTCGCGGCGCCGCCACCGTTCCGGCTACGCTTCCGGAATGTCGAACCCCTTTTCCCCGGCCTGGGCCCTGCACGACGGCGCCGCCGGCCACCGCCGCCAGGTGCTGGCGCTGGCGGAAGCGCTGGCGACCTCGCCGCGCGAGTGGTCGCTGAGCACGGCCGCGCCCTGGGGCTGGGCGGCGCCGCGGCGCTGGCCCGGCTCGCACGGCGCGTTCGGCGACGACTTCCGCGCCGCGCTCGAGGCACCGCCCGCGCTGGCCCTGGGCGCCGGCCGGCGCGCCGCGCTGGCCACGCGCCTGCTGCGCGAACGCGGCGCCAGGGCGGTGCAGGTGCTGCACCCGCGCATCGACACCCGGCACTGGGACCTGGTGGTGGCCCCGGAGCACGACGGGCTCACGGGCCCGAACGTCATCACCGTCTGCGGTAGCCTCAACCCGGTGGACGAAGCCTGGCTGGCGCGCGCACGCGCTGCGTTCCCGGCGTTCGCATCGCTGCCCTCGCCGCGCACGCTGGTGCTGCTGGGCGGGCCGACGCCGGCGGTGCGCTTCGACCGCGGCGCCTTCGAGGTGATGGCCTCGAAGCTCGAACACTGGCTGGCCATGGGCGGCGGCAGCCTGCTGGTGCTGGGCTCGCGCCGCACGCCGCCGAAACTGGCGGCGCTGGCGCGCAGCTACTGGGCCGATACGCCGGGCCAGCGCTGGTTCGGCCCGGAAGACGGCGCCAATCCTTACGAGGGCGCGCTGGCCTGGGCCGAGCGCATCGTCGTTTCACCTGACTCGGTCAACATGGTGTCGGAAGCCTGCGCCACCGCCGCCCCCGTGTACGTGGCCGAGCCGGGCCGCGCCACCGGCCGCGTGCGCCGCTACCTGGACGCCCTGCTCGTCCGCGGCCGCATCCAGCCGCAAACCAAACTCCCGCACGACACACCCGCCGAACCCCTGCGCGAAACGCCACGCATTGCGGCGATCGTGCGGGAAAGGCTTCTTGCCACGGATTTGCGCGGATGAACGCGGATATCCACGGATAGAGCCAGAGCAAGAAATTGGGGTCAGAGTACTAATCCGACGGCGCGAATTAGTACTCTGACCCCTATTCTTTTTGCTTCACCCGTGGATGTCCGCGTTCATCCGCGTAGATCCGTGGCTAAAAAACCAGGCCACATTCGGAGCAGGCAGCGCGGACGGCGGCGCGGGCGGCATCGAGCGTGTCGTCGGGCGGCACGATGCGCGGGCGCTGGTCGAGGGTGCAGTCGAGGCCCAGGTCGAGCATCAGGGCGTGGGCGGCGAGCAGGGGCTCGAGGTGCGCCGCGGGTAGCGCGCCGGCGTTGGCCAGGGCGCGCAGCAGGCCCGGCGTATCGCGCGGCGCGCACAGCGACGGATGCGCGCCGGCGTGTTGCAACACCAGCGCCTGCACCAGGAATTCCAGGTCCACCAGTCCACCCTCGCCCTGCTTGAGGTCGAAGCGGCCCGGGCCGCTGCGGTCGAGCTCGGCGCGCATGCGGCGGCGCATCGCCACCACGTCCTCGCGCAGCGCCGCCGGTTCGCGCGGCGCCTGCAGGGTTTCCGTGCGGATGCGTTCGAAGGCCGCGAACACCGCCGGCGCGCCCGCGATCGGCCGCGCCCGCACCAGCGCCTGCCGCTCCCAGGTCCAGGCGCGCTGGCGCTGGTAGTCGGCGAAACTTTCCAGGCTCGACACCAGCATGCCCTTGGCGCCGTCCGGGCGCAGGCGCACGTCCACGTCGTAGAGCTTGCCGGCGCCGGTGACCGCGCCCAGCAGGCTCACCAGCCGCTGCGCCAGCCGCGCGAACCAGCGGCCGGCGTCGAGCGGGCGCGCGCCGTCGGAGCTGGCGTCGGCGGCGGCGTCGTGCAGGAACACCAGGTCGAGGTCGGAACCAAAACCCAGCTCGCGCCCGCCCAGGCTGCCGTAACCCAGCACCGCAAGGCCCGCGCCGGGCACGCGGCCGTGCTGGCGCGCCAGGTCGTCTTCGGCCAGGCGCAGCAGCGCGCGCAGCAGGGCTTCGGCCAGCGCGGCCAGGCGCGCGGCGGCGTCCACCGGCGCCACGCGCAGGCCCATGGTGGCCAGCGCGAGCCGGAAGCCGATGGCCTGGCGCACTTCGTTGAGCGCGTTGAGCCCGGCTTCGATGTCATCGGGCGGCAGCCGCTGCACGGCCTCGTCCACCAGCGCGGCGATTTCTTCGGCATCGGGCACCGGGCCGGCCGCGCGGGTGTCGAGCAGTTCGTCGAGCAGCAGCGGGTGCGCGGCCAGGCGCTCGGACAGCAGCGCGCTGCGCGCAGTCACGTCCACCAGGCGGGCCAGCGCGGCGGGCTGTTCCTCCAGCAGCGCCAAGTAACTCGTGCGCCGCGTCACCGCCTGCAGAAGCGCCAGCCCGCGCGGCAGCGCGGCGTCGGGCGCCTGCGAACGGGCGGCGGCGGCCAGCAGTTCCGGCAGCACGTTGTCCAGGCGCTGGCGCCCGCGCGGCGACAGCGCGCGCACCGCCGGCGTGCGGGCGAAGTCACGCAGGTTCGCGTCCTGCGCCTCGGCGTCGGTGAAACCGGCGTCGGCCAGCACCGCGGCGTCGCCGCCGTCGGGCAGCGCGCGCCAGTACTTCACCAGCGCCCCCTCGGGTGCGCGGCGGCGGTGGCGCGCCTCGAGCAGGCCGGAGAATTCCTCGGCCACCACGGAGCGGTGGCCGTCGAGTTCGGCCAGCAGTTCGCGTTCGCCCGGGTAGCCCAGCGCGCGGGCGATGCGGTGGCGCGCCACCGGGTCGTCGGGCAGCGCGTGCACCTGCTGGTCGGCCAGCATCTGCACGCGGTTCTCGAGCCGGCGCAGGTAGCGGTAGGCCTCGGCCAGGCGGTCGGCGGTGGCCTCGGCGACGTGGCCGGCGTCGGCCAGCGCGGCCAGCGCCGGCAGCAGCGAACGCCCGCGCAGCGCCGGTTCGCGCCCGGCGCGGATCAGCTGCAGCGCCTGCACCAGGAATTCCACCTCCCGGATGCCACCGGGGCCCAGCTTCAGGTCTTCGGCCAGCTCGCGCTTCTGCACTTCGGCGCTGATCAGCGCCTTCATCTCGCGCAGGCCGTCGAGCGCGCTGTAGTCGAGGTAGCGCCGGTAGACGAAGGGCCGCAGCGTTTCCAGCAGGCGCTCGCCGGCGGCGATGGCGCCGGCGACGGGGCGCGCCTTGATCCAGGCATAGCGCTCCCAGTCGCGGCCTTCGCGCTGGTAGTACTGCTCCATCGCGCCGAAGCTCAGCGCCAGCCGGCCGCTGCCGCCGAAAGGCCGCAGGCGCAGGTCCACGCGGTGGCAGAAGCCGTCGGCGGTGACGTCGCCCAACAGCTGCACCAGGCGCTGGCCCAGGCGGGTGAACCAGGCTTCGCCGTCGAGCGGGCGCGCGCCATCGCTGCTGCCGTGTTCGGGGAAGGCGTAGACCAAGTCCACGTCGGAACTGAAGTTGAGTTCACGCCCGCCCAGCTTGCCCAGGCCGAACACCACCAGCGACTGCACCTCGCCGCTGGCGCTGCGCACCAGGCCATGCGACTGCGCGAGCTGGCCCGACAGCGCGTCCACCGCCGCCTGCAGCGCCTGGTCGGCGATGCGGCTGCTGCCGGCAAGCGTGGCGTCCACGTCGTCCAGTCCGTGCACGTCGCGCCACACCAGCCGGGTGGATTCGGCGGCGCGCCAGCGGCGCAGGCGCGCGGGCCAGTCGGGTTCGGCGCCGGGCGGCAGCTCGGGCGTTTCGCCGCCGCCGGCATCGAGCGAATCAAGCAGGGCCGGTTGCCGACACAGGGTGTCGAGCGCGAAGTCGCTGCACAGCGCCAGCCGCGCCAGCGCCTCGCGCCGCCTGGGAGACGCCAGCGCCTGCGGCGCGCGTTCAACCAGGCGCGCAAGCGCGCGTTCAACCAGGGCGTCGGTCGCCGCGTCGGGCGAAAGAGGAAGGGCCATGGCCCGATTCTGTCACGTGCGGCGGGGCCGGAAAAAAAGAAAGCCCGCAGCGCTGAAGCAGCTGCGGGCTTTCCGCTCCCTCCCCCACGTCGGAAGCGCGAGCATGGTTGCCCGGCGGCGGGGGGCGTTGCACGTTGCAGTGCAACAAGACCCCCGGCTCAGAGCAGCATCCAGGTCACCAGGCCCAGGAAACTGCCCATGCTCACCACGTCGGTCAGGGTGGTGAGGAAGATGCTGGAGGCCGTGGCCGGGTCGGCGCCGAAGCGCTTGAGCAGCAGCGGGATGGTGGAGCCGGCCAGGCCCGCCACCATGCAGCTCAGCGACATGGCCGCCAGCGTGATCAGCGCCAGGCCCATCGCGTCGCTGCCACCGTCCTTGGCCACCACCCAGTACATGGCCGCGCCGGCGAGGGCGCCGGTCACCGCGCCATTGATCAGGCCCAGCAGGCCTTCCTTGGTGACGATGGTCGCGATGCGGGTGGCCTTGAGCTCGCCCAGGGTCATGCCGCGCAGCATCACCGCCAGCGACTGCGCGCCGAGGTTGCCGCTCTGCCCGCCCAGCACCGGCAGGAACACCGCCAGCACCACCACGCGGTTGATGGTGTCCTCGAAATAACCCACCACCGCCGCCGCCACGAACACCGTCAGCAGGTTCACCAGCAGCCAGGGGTTGCGGAACCTGAAGCTGCGCCACAGCGGCGTGGCCAGGCGCTCTTCCTTCTCGACGCCGACCATGGCGCCGGCCTGGGCGGAAATTTCGAAGGCCTGCTGCTCGAACAGCACCTGCCCGCGCACCTGTCCCACCAGCCGTCCGTCGGCTTCGCAAACCGGGTACACGGGGTAGTGCCGCAGCACCACCTCGCGCATCGCGTCCACCAGGTCCATGTCGGGGCGCAGGCAGAAGGGCGAGCGGATCATCACGTCGTCGAGGCTGCGCTCGCGCTCGCCGTAGAGCAGGTCGCGGAAGGCCACCACGCCCAGCAGGCGCTGCTGCGCGTCCACCACCCACAGGTAGGTGACCAGGCGCTGCCTGACCACCTCGCGCAGCGCCTCGATGGCCACCGCCACGCGCGTGCCGCTGGGGAATACCGCCGGCGGATCCTCGAGCAGGCGGCCCACGCTGCCTTCCGGGTAACGCTGGCTGTCGGACCAGTCGGTGCCGGCGGGCGCGGCGGCCATGACGCCGGCGCGGCGCCCGGGTTCCATGGCCGCGAGCAGGTCGTTGGCGCGGGCCGGCGGCAGCCCGCCCAGCAGCCGGGCGACGTCGGCCGCGGCCACGTCCTGCAGGCGCGACAGCGCCGATTGCGTGTCGAGGGCGGCGATGCGGTTCGCCAGCTCGGCGGTGGCGTCCTGGGTCGGGGTGCTTGCAGTCACGACGATCTCCGGATGAAGCCGATGTAAACGGCCTTAGCCTAGCCCATGGGACAGGCCCGCCACCATGTCGCCACGCAGCGGGTTTCTGGGAGAATCGCGGCTTCGCACCCCACGGCGATTCCCCACATGTCATTGCGCACCACGCGAGCCCTGCTCGCCGTTTCCCTCGTGTTCCTGCTGGCCGCCTGCGCCGGCGAAGAAGCCGCCCCGGCCAGCGCGCCCGCGCTCAGCGTCAGCGTCGCCACGCCGCAACGGCAGTCGCTGCCCCAGCGCATCCCGGCCTCGGGCTCCATCGCGGCCTGGGAGGAGGTGGTGCTCGGCGTCGAGATTTCCGGCCAGCGCGTCGCCTCGGTCGACGTCGAGGTGGGCGACGTGGTGCGCAAGGGCCAGCCGCTGCTGCAGCTCGACACCCGCACCCTGGCGATGGAACTGCGCCAGGCCGAGGCCAACCTCGAGGTGGCCGCCGCCAATGCCCGCCGCGGCGAGCGCCTGCTGCGGGAGAAGCTGGTGGCCGCCAGCGACGCCGAGCAGCTGATCGCCGGTGAAGTGACCGCGCGCGCCCAGGCCGAGAACGCCCGCCTGCGTTTGGACTTCGCCACGCTGCGCGCGCCGCACGACGGCATCGTTTCCGCACGCAGCGTGCAGCCGGGCCAGGTGGTGGCCGCCGGCGCGGAACTGCTGCGCCTGATCCGCGACCAGCGCCTGGAATGGCGCGCCGAACTGCCCGAGGCCGAGCTGATCCGCATCACGCCGGGCGTCGAAGTTCGCCTGCAGGGCCCCGACGGCGAGCCCGTCGCCGGCACCGTGCGCAAGGTCTCGCCTTCGCTCGACAGCCGCACCCGCACCGGCACCGTCTTCGCCGACCTGCCCGCGCCCGGCGCGCTGCGCGCCGGCATGTACGCCGAAGGCGACCTGCTGCTGGGCGCTCGCGACGTGCTCACCGTGCCCGCCGCGGCCGTGGTCGAACGCGACGGCTACCGCTACCTGTTCGTGCTGGGCGAAGGCGACGTGGTCGCGCAGCGCCGCGTCGACACCGGCGCCCGCGAGGGCGGCGTGGTCGAGGTGCGCAGCGGCCTGGAAGGCGGCGAGCGCGTGGTGGCCGAAGGCGCCGGTTTCCTCGGCGACGGCGACCGCGTGCGCGTGGTGCCGGCCGGGATCTGAGCCATGGCGATCAACTTCTCCACCTGGTCGATCAACCGGCCGCTGCCGGCGATCCTGGCCTTCGTGCTGCTGGGCATCGTCGGCCTGGTCGGCTTCAACCAGCTGGCGGTGTCGCGTTTCCCCGACATCGCCTTCCCCGGCATCACCGTCACCATCGCCCAGCCTTCGGCCACGCCCTCGCAGCTCGAGACCGAAGTGGCGCGCAAGATCGAGGACTCCATCGCCACCCTGCCGGGCATCAAGAACCTGGTGTCCACGGTGGTCGAGGGCCAGTCCACCACCTTCGTCGAGTTCCGCATCGGCAAGGACCTGGGCGAGGCGCTGGACGAAGTGCGCGACGCGGTCACGCGCGTGCGCACCGACCTGCCGCAGGAAGCCGAGGAGCCCATCGTCGCCAAGATCGACGTGGTCGGCGGCACCCTGGTGACCTACGCCGTGGCTTCCGACCGGATGGGCGAGGAAGAGCTCAGCTGGTTCGTCGACAACGACGTGTCGAAGGTGATGTTCGGCGTGCCCGGCGTGGGCCGGGTGACGCGCGCCGGCGGCGTCGACCGCGAAGTGCAGGTGGACCTGCGCCTGGGCACGCTGGCGGCCTACGGCCTGAGCGCGGGCCAGGTGTCGCAGCAACTGGCGGCGAGCCAGCTCGAACGTTCCGGCGGCCGCACCACGCTGGGCAGCGGCGAACAGGCCGTGCGCGCGGTGGGCACCGTGGGCAACGCCCAGGACCTGCGCCATTTCCCCATCCGCCTGCCCGATGGCGGCCAGGTGCCGCTGTCGGCGCTGGCGGAAGTGACCGACGGCCACGACGAGCGCCGCCAGGTGGCCCTGCTCGACGGCAAGCCGGTGGTGGCCTTCTCCATCACCCGCACCCGCGGCAGCAGCGAGATCGAGGTCGGCGAAGGCGTCGAGGCGGCCGTGCGCCGGCTCGAGGCCGAACACCCCGGCATCCGCATCACCGAAGTTTTCTCCACCGTGGACGAAGTGCGGGCCTCGTATTCGTCGTCCATGACGATGCTCTACGAAGGCGCGCTGCTGGCGGTGCTGGTCGTGTGGTGGTTCCTGCGCGACTGGCGCGCCACCTGGATCTCGGCGGTGGCGCCTCCGCTGTCGATCATCCCCACCTTCGGCGTGATGTGGCTGTTCGACTTCAGCCTCAACATGGTCACGCTGCTGGCGCTGGCGGTGGTGGTGGGCATCCTGGTGGACGACGCCATCGTGGAAGTCGAGAACATCGACCGCCACCTGGGCATGGGCAAGCCGCCCAAGCAGGCCGCCACCGACGCCGCCGACGAAATCGGCCTGGCCGTCATCGCCACCTCGGCGACGCTGGCGGCGGTGTTCGTGCCGGTGGCCTTCATGCCCGGCGTGGCCGGCAAGTTCTTCCTGGAGTTCGGCTGGACCGCGGCCACGGCGGTGCTGTTCTCGCTGCTGGTGGCGCGCCTGCTGACCCCGATGATGGCCGCCTACCAGCTCAAGCCCAAGCCGCACGTCGAGCGCGAGGGCAAGGTGATGCGCTGGTACCTGGGCGTGGTCGAGTGGGCGCTGGCCAACCGCGCCAAGACCCTGGTCGGCGCGCTGCTGATGTTCATCGGCTCGCTGGCGCTGGTGCCGCTGATCCCGGCCACCTTCATCCCGGGCTCCGACCTCGGCCGCAGCAACCTGAGCCTGGAACTCGCCCCCGGCGCGCGCCTGGACCAGACCGTGGCGGTGAGCGAACGCGCCCGCGCCCTGCTGGCCGACCTGCCCGAACTGCGCCAGGCCTACGCCACCGTCGGCGGCATCGTCGATTTCGGCGACCCCAACGTCAGCGGCATCCCCGACGTGCGCAAGGCGGTGATGGTGCTCGACTGGGGCCCGGGCGACGAACGCGACCGCTCGCAGAAGGAACTCGAGCGCGAGGTGCGCGAGCGCCTGTCGGCGCTGCCGGGCGTGCGCCAGCGCTTCATCAGCAGCGAACCGGGCGAGCAGATGCAGATCGTGCTGGCCGGCAACGACCCGACCGCGCTCTACCAGACCGCGCAGGCGCTGGAACGCGACCTGCGCGGCATCCAGGGCCTGGGCACCATCAGCTCCACCGCCTCGCTGCTGCGCCCCGAGATCGTGGTGGTGCCGGATGCGCGCCGCGCCGCCGACCTGGGCGTGTCCACGGTGGACATCGCCGAGGCCGCGCGCATCGCCACCAGCGGCGACTACCGCCAACGCCTGTCGAAGCTCAACCTGCCCGACCGCCAGGTGCCCATCCGCGTGCGCCTGGACAAGGCCGCGCTGTCCGACGAAGCCATGCTGGCGCTGATGCGCGTGCCCAGCGCCAACGGCGGCACCGTGCCGCTGTCGGCGGTGGNNTGATCAACCGCCTGGGCCGCGCCCGCCAGGTCACCTTCACCGCCGAGCTCAACGGCCGCCCGCTGGGCGACGTGATGAACGAGGTGAACGCGCTGCCAACGCTCAACAACCTGCCGCCGGGCGTGCGCACCCAGCCTTTCGGCGACGCCGAGATCTTCGTGGAGCTGTTCGTGGGTTTCGCGCTGGCCATGGCCGCCGGCCTGTTCTGCGTATACGCGGTGCTGCTGTTGCTGTTCAACCACGCCAGCCACCCGCTGATCATCCTGATGGCGGTGCCGCTGTCGGCGGGCGGCGCCTTCGGCCTGATGCTGCTCACCGGCACCCTGCTGTCGCTGCCGGCGCTGATCGGCCTGCTGATGCTGATCGGCATCGCCACCAAGAACTCCATCCTGCTGGTGGACTACGCCGTGGTGGCCGAGGACGAGCACGGCCTGAGCATGCACGACGCGCTGGTGGACGCCTGCCGCAAGCGCGCCCGCCCGGTGATCATGACCACCATTGCCATGAGCGCCGGCATGCTGCCGATCGCGCTCGGCCTGGGCGCCGACGCCGCTTTCCGCCAGCCGATGGCCGTGGCCGTCATCGGCGGCCTGATCACCTCCACGGCGC
>DNNT01000162.1:17692-18368 GCA_003497545.1 Arenimonas sp.
CGGCCCCCACCGCCGCCGTCAGCGCGGCGATGGACTGCTCGAACAGCGCCAGGGCCTGCTCGCGCCGGCCCAGGTGCCCCAGCTGGTTGGCCCAGTTGTAGCGCAGCACCGCCAGCTGCCAGTGGTCAGCCGGCAGCACTTCGGTGGCCACGGCCACGTTGCGCGCCTGCAGCGCCTCGGCTTCGGCCCAGCGACCGGCCAGGCCGAGTGCGCGCGCGTAGTTGTTCGTGGCCGTCATGGCATTGGGGTTGCGCTCGCCCGCCACGCGCACTTCCGCTTCCCAGGCGCGGCGCAGGTAGTCCACCGACTCCGCCGGGCGGCCCAGGTCCTCGGCCAGCAGGCCCAGGTTGTTGAGCATGGTGCGCGCGTCCTTGTGGTCGGGGCCGAACTGGCGCTGCAGGCCGTCGAGCGCGCGCAGGAACAGCGCCTCGGCTTCGGCAAGTTCGCCGCGCGCCTGCCGCACCGAGGCCAGGTCGGAAATCATGATCAGCGCGTTGTAGTGGTCGGGGCCGAGCACGCGCTCGGCGCGCTCCACCGCCGGGGCCATGATTTCGAAGGCTTCGTCGTTGCGGCCCGCCAGGTAGAGCGTGCCACCCAGCGTGTGCCGCACCTGCAGCGTGAGCAGGTGGTCCTCGCCGTGCGCGGCGACGGCGGCGGCGATGGCGTCGCCGCTGCG
>DNNT01000148.1 GCA_003497545.1 Arenimonas sp.
AAGCCGCTCCTACAAGAGCCGGGGCAATCAGCCGCGGCTGAGCACCAGCGCCACGATCACCAGCACCGCCGCGGCGGTAAGCATGATCGGCACCCACTTGCTGACGCCGCCGCCACCGTTCGCGGCGGGCGCGGCCTCCGGCGTGGCCAGGCGCGTGGTCTGCTGCGCCATTTCCATGCCGGGCGCCACCAGGATGAAACGCACGGCATCCAGGCGCAGCTCGTCGCCGGCCTTCAGGAAGCCCTGCTGCACGTGCTTGCCGTTGATGAAGGTGCCGTTGGAGGAACCCAGGTCCTCGACCGACACGCCGTCCGGCGTCGGCTTGACCAGGGCGTGGCGGCGCGAGATTTCGTCGGCCTGCACGGAAATGTCGGCTTCCGCGGCGCGGCCGATCACCACCGGCCCGGTCACCGGGAACACCTTGCCGAACACCGCGCCGGACACGCCGCGCAGCACGTACTTGGGCACCGCCATGCGCACGCGGGTGGCGCCGGTGTCTTCTTCGGCCGAAGCCGACGGCGCCGAAACCGCGCGCGCGGCCTCGACGATGGCGAACCGCGCCACCACCGGGCCGATGCCGATCTGGTCGCCGGCGCGCAACGCCATGATGTCGGCCACCGGCTTGCCGTTCACCGTCACCGCGCCGCCGCCCGCAGGCACCTGCAGGTTGGCGCCGGTGCTGGTGACGTGGATCTCGCAGTGCAGCGGCGCGATGCCGGGCTCGGACAGCACCACGGCGCCTTCCGCGCCGGAGCCGATGCGGTTCACGCCGTGGCTGAGCAGCACCTGCGCATGTTCGCCATTGGGAAACACCAGTTTCATCTTCGCTCTCCTGCGAATCGGCGTGGCCGTCCGGCCAAGGTTCCGGTGACTATCTTAGCCATGTGAAGGCACTGCGGGCAGGGGGCGGCTTGTGGGCCGGCCGCGGCATCCCCACACTGCACCCATGCTCTCGACCCTGATCTTTTCCGCGCTGGCCATGGGCCTGCTGGTGTTCTGGTTCGCCGGCCGCGCCGCGGCGGAAACCGCCACTGTCATCGGACAGCGGGCCTGCGCACGCGCCGGCGTGCAATGGCTCGACCAGAGCGTGCACCTGCTCGCCATCCGGGTGCGGCGCGGGCCGGACGGCTGGCTGGGCCTGGAGCGCCACTTCGGCTTCGAATATTCCACCGGCGGCGAAGATCGCCACGCCGGCCGCATCGTGCTGCACGGCCGGCAGCTGCGCGCCCTGGCCGGGCCGATGCCGCCGGGCCCCGCGGGCCCCGCCCTGGACTGAGCGGCCTTACTTCACCACGCGCAGGTGGCTGCGNNCCCGTCTCCGGCCCCGACGGCGGCTCCGGGCCGTCATCGTCGATCGAACCACCATCATCGGGCAGCATCATGCCCTGCCCCGTTTCCTGGGCGTAGATCGCCATCACCGCCGACACCGGCACGATGACCGGCTGGCTGACGCCGCCGAAGCGCGCCATGAAGCGCACCTCGTGGTTGTCGATGGCCAGGTGGGCGACGGCGCGCGGGGCGATGTTGAGCACCACCCGCCCGTCCTTCACCGACGACGCGGGCACCTGCACACCCTCCCGGCCGGCATCCACCAGCAGGTAGGGCGTCATCCCGTTGTCGTTGATCCACTCGTTGAGGGCCCGCAGCAGGTAGGGGCGGTTGGAACCCATGCGGGTCGTGCTTTCGGTCATTGAGGGAGTTCGCGCAGCGCCTTTTCTTCCGGCGTAAGGCTACGCAGGTAGGCCGGATTGCGGAAGATGCGGTTGCCGTAGTCCTCGATCAGCTTGGCTTCCTTGGGCAACTGCACGCCCAGCGCCGGCAGGCGCCAGATGATGGGCGCGATGGCGCAGTCGGCCAGGCTCATTTCCGGGTTGAGGAAGAACTTCGAGGCCTTGAACAGCGGCAGCGAAGCCAGCAGCAACTCCTTCAGGCGCTTGCGGCCGGCGTCGGCCTGGGCCTTGGTGCCGTGCTGCACCGCCTGCACGTGCGGCACCCATTCGTGCTCCAGGCGCAGCATGGCCAGGCGCAGGCGGGCGCGCGACAGCGGGTCGACCGGCATCAGGGGCGGGTGCGGATAGCGCTCGTCGAGGTATTCGGACACCACCGACGCGGCGTAGAGCACCAGGTCGCGGTCCACCAGGGTGGGCACCGAGTGGTAGGGATTGAGGTCCACCAGGTCTTCCGGCGGGCTGGCCGGGTCCACCGGCACCAGCTCATAGGTCACGCCCTTGGCCGCCAGCACCAGCCTGACGCGGTGGCATACGACGCAATCACGGGCGGAAAACAGGGTCAGGGCGTTGCGGATACGCGGACTGGCTGCCATCAAAGGGTCCCCCAGGGCGCCGCCAGCCCCTGCCGGCGGTCGTCGTGAAGCCTTAACCCTGCCCGAAACCGCCGGTTTCCCGCAAGCCGGCGGCCCCGGAAAAACCAAGGGCCGCCCAAGGGCGGCCCCAAGTTACTGATTTCCCAAAGGAACTCAGTGCACGTCGCGCCAGTATTCCAGCTTCAGCAGGTAGGCGATGAACGTGAAGAAGGCCAGGAACAGCAGCACCCAGACGCCCACCGACTCGCGCTTGAGGGCAGCGGGTTCGGCCACGTACTGCAGGAAGGCGCTGATGTCGCGGGCGACCCGGTCGAATTCCTCCGGGCTCAGCCGGCCCGGGCTGGAAAGCTCGAGGCGGGTGATGTGGCTCTGGCCATCGGCGCCCTGGTCGTAGACCGGGCGCTGGATGCCCTGCAGGTCCCACAGTACGTTCGGCATCGAGGCGCCCGGGAACACCGTGTTGTTCCAGCCCAGCGGGCGGGACTCGTCGATGTAGAAGCCCTTGATGTACGAGTACACGTAGTCCGGGCCGCCGAGTTTGGCGCGCGCGATCAGGCTCAGGTCGGGCGCGGCCTTGCCGAACCAGGCGTTGCCGTCGCCGGTGTTGATGCCGGTGTTGATGTTCTCGCCGATCTTGGCGTGGGCCGGCATCAGGTTCTGTTCCACCAGCTCCGGGCTCAGACCGAGGTCCGAGGCGATCCGCGAGTAGCGGTGCATGGACAGGGCGTGGCAGCCGGCGCAGTAGTTCATGAACAGGCCGGCGCCGCGCTGCAGCGACGCCTTGTCGCTGAGGTCGGTACCCGAGGTCTCGAGCTTCGGGCCGGCACCGGCCGCCAGGCCGATCGCCGGCACCAGGGCCAGCAGGAGGGCAATGAGGCGCAGCTTAGTCATGCGAGGGCACCCGCTCGGGAACGGCCTTGGTCTGGCCCATGGCGGACCAGAACGGCATGGTGATGAAGAACAGGAAGTAGAAGGCGGTCAGGACCTGGGCCACCAGCTTCTGGGCGTCCGAACCCGACTGCGCACCCAGCCAGCCGAGGATGACGAAGGCCACGCAGAACAGGGCCACCAGCACCTTGTGCAGCATCGGGCGGTAGCGGATGGACTTGACCTTGCAGCGGTCCAGCCACGGCAGCAGGAACAGGATCATCACCGCGCCGCCCATCACCATCACGCCGAACAGCTTGTCGGGGATGGCGCGCAGCATCGCGTAGAACGGGGTGAAGTANNACCGGCTTGATGTGCGCCGGGGTGACCATCGGGTCGGCGGCGATGAAGTTGTCCCACTCCAGGAACCAGCCACCCATCGCCGGGGCGAAGAACACGATGAAGGCGAAGATGATCAGGAAGAAACCGGCGCCGAACAGGTCCTTCACCGTGTAGTACGGGTGGAAGGG
>DNNT01000234.1 GCA_003497545.1 Arenimonas sp.
CAGCTGCTTGTCCATGTTCTCCTTGATCAGGTGCATGGGCACGTGGCCGGGGCCCTCGATCATGGTCTGCACGTCGTGCTTCCACGCAATCTGCGTGAGTTCACCCAGCGTTTCGAGCTCGCCGAACTGGGCCGCGTCGTTGGCGTCGGCGATGGAGCCGGGGCGCAGGCCGTCGCCCAGCGAGAAGCTGACGTCGTAGGCCTTCATGATTTCGCAGATTTCCTCGAAGTGCGTGTAGAGGAAATTCTCGCGGTGGTGCGCCAGGCACCACTTGGCCATGATCGAACCGCCGCGNNCACGCCGGCGTGGATGGTGAAGTAGTCCACGCCCTGCTCGGCCTGCTCGACCAGCGTGTCGCGGAAGATCTCCCAGGTCAGTTCCTCGGCCTTGCCGTCCACCTTCTCCAGCGCCTGGTAGATGGGCACCGTGCCGATCGGCACCGGCGAATTGCGCATGATCCACTCGCGGGTTTCGTGGATGTGCTTGCCGGTGGAAAGGTCCATCACCGTGTCGGCGCCCCAGCGTATGGCGTAGACCAGCTTCTCCACCTCCTCGGCGATGCCCGACGACACCGCGGAGTTGCCGATGTTCGCGTTCACCTTGGTCAGGAAGTTGCGGCCGATGATCATCGGCTCGATTTCCGGGTGGTTGATGTTGGCCGGGATGATGGCGCGGCCGCGGGCCACCTCGTCGCGCACGAACTCCGGCGTGATCAGCTTGGGCAGGTTGGCGCCGAAGGATTCGCCCGGGTGCTGGCGCAGCAGGTGCGCCTCGCGGATGGCGTCGATGCGCTGGTTCTCGCGGATGGCGATGTATTCCATCTCGGGCGTGACGATGCCNNGGCGATCCAGGCCGCGCGCAGGGCCGGCAGGCCGGTGGCCAGGTCGATGCGGGCGTCGGGGTCGGTGTAGGGACCCGAGGTGTCGTACACGGTGAAGGGCGCGTTCGGCTCCTGCACGCCGAACACCCGCGGCGTGGGCGAGAGCGCGATCTCGCGCATCGGCACCTGCAGGTCGGGCCGCGAACCGGCCACGTGGACCTTGCGCGAGCCGGGGATGGGGCGGGTGACTTCTTCGGACAGCTGCTGGGCCTGGCGCAGCAGCTCGGTGGGCAGGGCATTCATGCGGTTCGTCCTTCAGGGCCCCGGGCGGGGCGGGAACGAAGCGGCGGCGCCGGACCCCCGGGGACGGACCCCGGGCGTCGCGAAGCTTCCCTACGCCGGTATCAGCCGGATCAGGTTCGAAGGGTCTGTCTCAGCCCGCGTCACGCCGGGCACCCCCGCTTCCAGCCGGCATTGTTCCATGGGCCACGCGCCGGGGCCAGACGCCCCGGCGTCAGCCCGGCATGCGGGGGCGCGGCACCCGGAACCAGGCGGCGTAGAGCGCCGGCAGGAACAGCAGNNACGCTGCGCGAGAGCGGGATCATGGCCAGCACCGCCGCCAGCGCGGTCAGCACGATGGGCCGGAAGCGGCGCACCGTGGCGTCCACCACCGCCTGCGCGGGCGGCACGCCGGCGCCGATGTCCTGCTCGATCTGGTCCACCAGGATCACCGAGTTGCGCATGATCATGCCGCTGAGCGCGATGGTGCCCAGCATGGCCACGAAGCCGAACGGCACCCGGAACACCAGCAGGAACAGCACCACGCCGATCAGCCCCAGCGGCGCCGTCAGCAGCACCATCAGCGTGCGCGGGAAGCTGCGCAGCTGCAGCATCAGCAAGGTCATCACCACGCCCACGAACAGCGGCACGCCGGCCGCCACGGAACGCGAGCCGCGGCCGGAATCCTCGACGGTGCCGCCGGTTTCGAGCAGGTAGCCCGGCGGCAGCATGGCGCGCACGTCTTCGAGCGTGGGCAGGATTTCGCCGGTCACGGTGGGCGGGGTGACGTCGCCGTAGATGTCGGCGCGCACGGTCACCGTCGGCAGGCGGTTGCGGTGCCAGATGATGCCGTCCTCGAAAGTGTGCTCGAGCGTGGCGATCTGCGACAGCGGCACCGCGCGGCCATTGCCGGCCGGCACCGACAGGCTGCCCAGCAGCGACAGCCGCTCCCGCTCCTCGGCCGGTCCGCGCAGCAGGATCTCGATCTGCTCGTTGCCCTCGCGGTAGGTGCTCACCGTGGTGCCCGACAGCGACCCGCGCAGGAAGGCCGCCACCTGCGCCGAACTGACGCCCAGCACGCGCGCGCGCTCCTGGTCGATGTTCAGGCGCACCACCTTGCTGGGCTCGTCCCAGTCGAGGTTGACGTTGGTGACGTGCGGGTTGGCGCGCACGCGCTCGGCCACCAGGCGCGCAAGCCGGCGCACTTCGTCCACGTGTTCGCCGGAGACGCGGAACTGGATGGGGAAACCCACCGGCGGGCCGTTCTCCAGCCGCGACACGCGCGCCTGCACGTCGCTGAAGCGCTCCTCGAACAGGCCGATGAGCCAGGCCCGCACTTCCTCGCGCGCCTCGATGTCCGGCACCAGCACCACGAACTGGGCGAAGTTCGCCTGCGGCAGCTTCTGGTCCAGCGGCAGGTAGAAGCGCGGCGTGCCGCTGCCGACGTAGGCGACGAAACTCTCCACGTCCTCGCGCGCGGCCAGCTCGGCCTCCAGGCGCCTGGCGACTTCCTCGGTGGCATGCAGCGAGGCGCCCTCGGCCAGCTCCAGGTCCACCATCAGCTCGAGCCGGGTCGAGGACGGGAAGAACTGCTGCGGCACGAAGCGGAACAGCATGATCGAGGCCACGAAAGTCGCCACCGTCACCAGGATCACCGTCTTGCGCTGGCGCACGCACCAGGTCACCCAACGGCGGATGCGCTGGTAGAAGGGCGTCGAATACGGGTCATGCGCGTGGCCGCCCGGGTGCGGCTTCGGCTCGGGCAGCAGCTTGTCGCCCAGGTAGGGAATGAACACCACCGCGGCCACCCAGGAAAGCAGCAGCGAGATGGTGACGACCTGGAAGATCGAGCGCGTGTATTCACCCGTGCTCGAGGCCGCGGTGGCGATGGGCAGGAAACCCGCCGCCGTCACCAGCGTGCCGGTGAGCATCGGGAAGGCCGTGCATTTGTAGGCGAAGGCGGCCGCGCGCAGGCGGTCGTAACCCTGCTCCATCTTCACCGCCATCATCTCGACCGCGATGATGGCGTCGTCCACCAGCAGGCCCAGGCCCAGCACCAGCGCGCCCAGCGAAATCTTGTGCAGGCCGATGCCGAAGTAATGCATGGCCGCGAAGGTCATGGCCAGCACCAGCGGGATGGAAAGCGCCACCACCAGGCCGGTGCGGAAGCCCAGCGAGAAAAAGCTCACCAGCAGCACGATCACCACGGCTTCGGCCAGCACCCGCACGAATTCGGCCACGCCGGTGCGCACCGCGGCGGGCTGGTCGGACACCTTCTTGAGCGTCATGCCGACCGGCAGGTTTTCCTGCAGGCGGGCGAACTCGCGGTCCAGCACCTCGCCCAGGCGCAGGATGTCGCCGCCGTCGCGCATGGACACGGCGATGCCGATGGCGTTTTCGCCCATGAAGCGCATGCGCGGCGCCGCCGGATCGGCGAAGCCGCGGCGGATGTCGGCCACGTCGCCCAGCCGGAAGCTGCGGTCGCCGACGCGGATGGGGAAGTCGCGGATCTGCTGCACGCTGTCGAAGCGGCCGGACACCCGCAGCTGCACGCGGTCGGTGGGCGTTTCGAAGAAGCTGGCCGGGGCGATGGCGTTCTGCTGGTCGATGGCCTGCTGCACCAGCTCCAGCGGCACGCCCAGCGTGGCCAGCTTGGTGTTCGACAGCTCGATCCAGATCTTCTCGTCCTGCAGGCCCAGCAGCTCGATCTTGCCGACGTCGGGCAGGCGGTGCAGTTCCAGCTCGATGCGCTCGGCGTAGTCCTTGAGCGTGGCGTAGTCGAAGCCGTCGCCCGAGAGCGCGTAGATGTTGCCGAAGGTGTCGCCGAATTCGTCGTTGAAGTACGGCCCCACCACGCCCTGCGGCAGGGTGTGGCGGATGTCGCCGATCTTCTTGCGCACGTCGTACCAGAGCGCGGGCAGTTCCTTCGAGCGCATCGAATCGCGCGACATCAGCATCACCAGCGATTCGCCGGCGCGCGAGTAGGAGCGCACGAACTCGTAGCGCCCGGTCTCCATCACCTCCTTCTCGATCTTGTCGGTGACCTGCTGGGCCACCTCGTCGGCGGTGGCGCCCGGCCAGAAGGTGCGCACGACCATGATCTTGAAGGTGAAGGGCGGGTCCTCGGACTGACCGAGGCGCTGGTAACTGAAGATGCCGATCAGCGCCAGCAGCAGCATCGAATACAGCACCAGCGAACGGTTGCGCAGGGCCCATTCGGAAAGGTTGAAGCGGGAGTCCATGGCCGATCCTCAGCGCGCGTCGGCGGGCGCGGGCTGCAGTTCGACCGGGCGGTTGTCGCCGTCGATCGGCTTGATCCGCTGGCCCTCGAGCAGCAGGTGCACGCCGGCCGCCACCACCCATTCGCCGGGCTGCAGGCCGGACTTCACCGGCACCCAGCGCTCGCCGTAGGGGCCGAGCTGCACCGGGCGCAGGTGCACGGTGGCTTTCGCCGCGTCCACCACCCACAGCGCGGCCTTGCCTTCGTGTTCGTACACGGCCGACAGCGGCACCGCCAGCTCCTCCCCGCCCTCGGCGATGGCGTAGACACGCGCGCTCTGGCCCAGGTCCACGCTGGCCTGGCCGGGGTCGAAGCTGACGCGCGCGGCGAAGGTGCGGGCCTGCGCGTCGGCGGCCGGCGCGATCTCGCGCAGCACGCCGGGGAAACGCTTGCCGGGCATCGACCACAGCTCCACCGCCAGCTTGCGGCCGGGCGCGAAGCCGGCGGCGTCGCGCTCGGGCACGCTGATCAGCACCTCGCGCTCGCCGTCCTCGGCCAGCACGAACACGGTCTGGCCGGCGGCCACCACCTGCCCCGCCTCGGCCAGGCGCTGGGCGATCACGCCCTTGCCCGGCGCGCGCAGCACGGCGTAGTCGGCCTGGTTCTCGGAAACGGACGCCTGTGCGCGCGCCTGGCGCACCCGCGCCTGCGCCGCCTCGTGCGCCGACACCCGCGCGTCGTAGAGCGAACGGCTGACCAGCTGGCGATCGAACAGGCTCTTGTAGCGCTCCAGTTCGGAGGCGGCCAGCGCCAGGTCGGATTCGGCCGAGGCCAGCGCCGCCTGCGCCGATTCGCGCTGCAGCGACACGTCGGCGGCATCGAGCTCGGCCAGGGCCTGGCCGGCCTTCACGCGGTCGCCCACGTCCACATGCCGGCGCGCCAGCTTGCCGCCGATGCGGAAGGCCAGCGCGGGCTCGTGCCGCGCGCGCACTTCGCCGGCGTAGGCGCTCAGCGCCGCGCCCTGGGTACGGGCCTGCACCACCAGCGCGGGCCGCGCCGCGGCCTCGGGTTCGGCATCGCCGGAGCAGCCGGCGACAAGGGCCAGCAAGCCGGCCAGGAGGATCGAACGGGGCATCGGGGCAGCGCTCTTCATGGCGTCGGCGGTGATTGAACTGAGCCGATGGTATCTTTACGATACTCACCAGTTCAATAATATTTTCAGACCATGGTCGCCGCCCCCCGCACCGCCTCCCCCGGCCGCCCCAAGGACCCGGAAAAGCGCGCGGCCGTCCTCGAGGCGGCCAAGGCGCTGTTCCTGGCCCGGGGCTATGACGGCACGTCCATGGACGCCGTCGCCCAGGCCGCCGGCGTGTCCAAGCTCACCGTCTACAGCCACTTCCAGGACAAGGACACGCTGTTCGTCGAGGCGGTGAAGGCCAAGTGCGAGGACCTGCTGCCGGCCGACCTGTTCGAGGCGCGCTTCGCCGGCCCCATGCGCCAGCAACTGGTGCGCATCGGCCGGGCGCTGTTCGGCCTGATCACGTCCGGGGAAGCCATCGCCGTGCACCGGATCATGGCCCGCCAGCTGCCCGACGATTCCCAGCTGCCGCACCTGTTCTGGGAAGCCGGCCCCAAGCGCATCCAGGAAGCCTTCGCGGCCTTCCTGCGCGCGGAAGTGGAGGCCGGCGAACTGCAGGTGCCCGACTGCACCCTGGCTGCCTCGCAGTTCTTCGCCCTGCTCAAGGGCGAACACCACGCGCGCCTGCTCTGCAGCTGCCCCGCGGCCCTGGCCGGCCCCGACCTGGAGCGCCACGTCGAGGCCACGGTGGACATGTTCCTGCGCGCCTACGGGCCGGGCCGCCGATGAGGCCTGAACCCTTCCGCACCCTGTCCCCGGTCGCGGTGACTAATGGCACTACGGGGTCCCGGCAGCCGCCAGCATCCTGTCGGCACGCAGCGTCCCCTGCTTCCGCCTTCCGCCTTCACGGGGCCGGGCGTAGAATCAGCACCCTTGCGATTCAAGGATTTAGACGTCATGACGATTGACTTCCAGCAGGCCCGTTTCGCCATGGTCGAACAACAGGTTCGGCCCTGGGACGTGCTCGACCCGCGCGTGCTCGAGACGCTCATGACCGTGCGTCGCGAGGACTTCGTGCCTGCGCGCCACCGCAAGCTCGCCTTCGCCGACCTGCCGCTGCCGCTCGAGCACGGCGAGGTGATGATGAAGCCGGTGGTCGAGGGCCGCATGCTGCAGGCCATGGCCATCGAGCCGGGCGACGAGGTGCTGGAGATCGGCACCGGCTCGGGCTTCATCACCGCCTGCCTGGCCGCGCTGGCGCGCGACGTCACCAGCATCGACCTGCACGCCGATTTCGTCGAGCGCACCCGCGCCCGCCTGGCCAGCGACGGCGTCACCAACGTGCGCCTGGAAACGGCCGACGCCTTCGCCTGGCAGCCCACCCATGGTTTCGACGCGATCTGCGTCACCGGCGCCGTCGCCACCGACCCGGAGCGCTTCGGCGCCTGGCTCAAGCCCGGCGGCCGCCTGTTCGTCATCCACGGCCTGTCGCCGGTGCAGGAAGCGGTGCTCGTCACCCGCCGCGGCGAAGGCTTCCACCGCGAGAGCCTGTTCGAGACCGACGTGCCCTACCTGCACGGCGCCGAGCCGGCCCCGCATTTCTCCCTCTGACCTCCCAGGACCTCCCCCAATGCGCCTGAGCCTCCGCCCCCTCACCCTCGCCATCCTGCTGACCGGCGTCGCCGGCAGCGCCTCGGCCGCCGACCTGATGAAGGCCTATGAAATGGCCCGCCAGAGCGACCCGGTGCTCGCCGCCGCCGAATCCCAGCGCCTGTCCATCGGCGAAGGCGTGGTGCAGAGCCGCGCCCGCCTGCTGCCGCAGATCAGCGCCAGCGCCGGCATTTCCGACGACCGCGTCCGCGGCGAAGAAGGCTACGTCCGCGGCCGCAGCTACGGCGCCAGCCTGAGCCAGTCGCTCTACGACCATGGCAACTACACCGCGCTCAACGCCGCCAAGCTGCGCCGCGAGCAGGCCGACGCCACCTACCAGGCCGAAGCCAACAACCTGCTGGTGCGCGTCGCCGACGCCTACTTCAACGTGCTCACCGCCATCGAGACCCTGGCCTCCTCGCGCGCCGAGGAGCGCTCGGTGAAGCGCCAGCTCGACCAGGCCGAGAAGCGCCTGGAAGTCGGCCTGGCGCCGATCACCGACGTGCACGAAGCCCGCGCCCGCTATGACACCGCCCGCGCCAACGCCATCGCCGCGGCCACCGCGCTCGAGGATTCGC
>DNNT01000194.1 GCA_003497545.1 Arenimonas sp.
CCCCGAAAACCAAGCCCGCCAAGGGCCCCAAGGCGTCCCGCGCGGCCAAGCCGGCCGGCGCGCCCGCCAAGCCCGGCCGGGGCCCGCGTCCCGGCAAGCCCGGCGCCGCCCACGCCGCCGCGCCGGCGCCCGCCGGCAAGCCGCGCCGCGGTGCACCGGCGCCCTTCCGCGCCGACCCGATGGCCGCCCGCGAAGCCGCCAAGTACGACAAACCCATCGCCAGCCGCGAGGCCATCGCCGACCTGCTCGGCGACAGCCCCGGCCCGCTGACGGCCGAGGAGATTTCCCGCGAATTGGGCCTCACCGCGCCCGACCGCTTCGACGCGCTGTCGCGCCGCCTGGCGGCCATGCTGCGCGATGGCCAGCTGCTGATGAACCGCCGCGGTGGCTACGCCGTGGCGCGCAAGCTCGACCTGGTCGCCGGCACGGTCATCGCCAACCCGGACGGCTTCGGGTTCCTCAAGTGCGACGACGGCGGCGAGGACCTGTTCCTGCCGCCCAACGAGCTGCGCAAGGCGCTGCACGGCGACCGCGTGCTCGCCAGCATCACCGGCGTGGACCGCCGCGGCCGCCGCGAGGGCGCCATCGTCGAGGTACTCGAGCACCGCCTGACGCGCCTCACCGGCCGCTACGGCGAACGCGCGCGCATCGGCATGGTGGTGCCCGACGACCGCCGCGTGCTGACCGAGGTGCTCATTCCGCCCGAAGACCGCAACGGCGCGCTGGAAGGCCAGCTGGTGGTGGTCGAGGTGACCGCGCCGCCGGAAAAGGGCCGCCCGCCGATCGGCCGCATCCTGCTGGTGCTGGGCGACCGCCTGACGCCCTCGCTGGTGGTCCAGGCCGCCATCCACGGCCACGACCTGCCGCATGAATTCCCGCGCGAGGCGCTGGCCGAGGCCGCGCTGGTGCCGGTGGAAGTACCCGCCGACGAGGCCCGCGACCGCGTCGACCTGCGCAAGGTGCCGCTGGTCACCATCGACGGCGAGGACGCCAAGGACTTCGACGACGCCGTCTGGTGCGAACCGAACGGCGAGGGTTTCCGCCTCGTCGTCGCCATCGCCGATGTCTCGCACTACGTGCGTCCCGGCACGGCGCTCGACGACGAGGCGATCAAGCGCGCGACCTCGGTGTACTTCCCGGGCTTCGTGGTGCCGATGCTGCCCGAGACGCTGTCGAACGGCATCTGCTCGCTGATGCCCAAGGTCGAGCGCATGTGCTTCGCCTGCGACATGCAGGTGGACTTCGACGGCAACGTCATCCGTTCGAAGTTCTACGAGGCGGTGATGCGCTCGCACGCGCGCCTGACCTACACCCAGGTCTGGAAGGCCGTGGGCGAGGCCGACACCGAGGCCGGCCAGGAAGCCGTGGCCCAGGTCGGTTCGCTGATGCCGCAGGTCCAGCGCCTGCACCAGCTGTACAAGGTGCTGGCCAAGGCGCGCAGCCGCCGCGGCGCCATCGAGTTCGAATCGGGCGAAGTGCGCTTCGTGCTCGACAACAAGGGCGAGGTGGTGCAGGCCGGCATGCTCGAGCGCAACGACGCGCACAAGCTGATCGAGGAGTGCATGATCGCCGCCAACGTGGAGGCGGCGAAGTTCGTCACTTCCAAGCAGGTGCCGGCGCCGTTTCGCGTGCACCCGCGCCCGCCCGAGGCCAAGTACGCCGACCTGCTGGAATACCTGTCCGAGTTCGGCCTGAGCCTGCCGCCCTGGGGCCGGGTACAGCCGCGCGACTTCACCCAGCTGCTGCGCAAGATCCGGGTGCGCCCGGACGCGCCGCTGCTGGAAACCGTGCTGCTGCGTTCGCAGAGCCTGGCCGTGTACCAGACCGACAACCTGGGCCACTTCGGCCTGGCGCTGGAGGCCTACGCCCACTTCACCTCGCCGATCCGCCGCTACCCCGACCTGCTGCTGCACCGCTCGATCAAGCACGCGCTGCTGCACGGCGACCCGGACGGCTACCGCTACTCGGCCAAGGAAATGTCGGCCCTGTCGCTGCACTGCTCCGAGATGGAGCGCCGCGCCGACGAGGTGGAGCGCGAGGTGGACGAGCGCTATCGCAGCGCCTGGATGGAGAAACACGTCGGCGACGAGTTCGACGGCGTGGTCAGCGGCGTCACCAACTTCGGCCTGTTCGTCGAACTGGCCGGCTCCAAGGTCAACGGCCTGGTGCACGTGACCCAGCTGCCGCACGACTACTACCATTTCGACCCGCTGCGGCGCAGCCTGGCCGGCGAACGCACCGGCCTGAAGTTCCGCCTCGGCGACCCGGTTCGGGTGCTGGTGCTCAAGGCCAGCGTCGAGGACAAGCGCATTGATTTCAGGCTGGTGGTGCCGGAAGGCGCGCCGAAGAAAAAGAAGAAGGCCTGGGCTGAATAAGCCCGGCGAGGAACCGAACGCATGAGCAGCAAGAAGGACAACTGGGTCGCCGGCATCAACGCGGTGGCCTCGGCGCTGGAACACGACCTCGAGCACGTGCGTGAAGTGCTGCTCGAGGCGGGCGCCAAGAACCCGCGCATCACCGAGATCGAGGAAACCGCCCGCCGGCGCGACGTGCCGGTGCGGCGCATCCCGCTGCAGTCGCTGGAAGGCATCGCCGGCGGCCTGCGCCACCAGGGTGCGATCGCCCGCTACGAAGCCGCCAAGCCGACCGACGAGAAGGAGCTGCCGCGCCTGGTGGAAGAGGCGGGCGGCAAGGCCTTGGTGCTGGTGCTCGACGGCGTGCAGGACCCGCACAACCTCGGCGCCTGCCTGCGCACCGCGGCGGCGGCGGGCGTCACGGCGGTGGTGATTCCCAAGGACAAGGCGGCGCCGATCAACGCCACCGTGCGCAAGACCTCGGCGGGCGCGGCCGACCGCATCCCGGTGGTCAGCGTCACCAACCTGGCGCGCACGCTGCGCGCGCTGCAGGAGATGGGCGTGTGGATCTACGGCCTCGAGGGCGAGGCCACCACGCCCATCCACGCCATCGACCTCACCGGCAACATCGCGCTGGTGATGGGCGGCGAAGGCGAGGGCATGCGCCGCCTCACCCGCGAGCACTGCGACGGCCTGGTGAAAATCCCGATGCCGGGCGAGATGGAAAGCCTCAACGTCTCGGTCGCCACCGGCGTGGCGCTGTTCGAGGCGGTGCGCCAGCGCGGGGCCAAGCCGTGAGCCTGCAGTGGTACGACTTCGTCGGCCTGGCCGGCGTCGGCTTCGTGCTGGTGTCGTTTTTCCTGCTGCAGGCCGGCAAGCTGCAGGGCGACGCGCTGGGCTACCAGCTGGCGAACCTGTTCGGCGCCGTCTTCATCCTGGTGTCGATCTTCGGGCCGGCGCCGGATTTCCGCGACGTCATCTCAACCACCATCATGCAGCTGGCCTGGATCGCCATCAGTCTCTACGGCCTCTGGCGCGGTCTGAAATCCCGCGCCGCGCGCTTCCGGCGTGCCAAGGATCCGGCGAAGACCCAGTAGGGTTTTTTGCCACGGATTTACGCGAATGAACGCGGATAAGCGCGGATAAGGCAAAAGAAAATTGGGGTCAGAGAACATATTTGTTTNNATATGTTCTCTGACCCCATTTATCAAACCGCTCTATCCGCGCTTATCCGCGTTCATTCGCGTAAATCCGTGGCCAAAACAGCTCTTAAAGACTAGCGAGCCACTCGTCGTCCGATCCTTCGTTGATGCCTTCGAAGAGGAAGGTGCTGAGGTAGCGTTCG
This sequence comes from Arenimonas sp., assembly GCA_003497545.1. Taxonomy (GTDB): domain Bacteria; phylum Pseudomonadota; class Gammaproteobacteria; order Xanthomonadales; family Xanthomonadaceae; genus Arenimonas. The sequence goes on from DNNT01000194.1 coordinate 3,700, forward strand.
CCGGTGTCGGGGATCATGGCCAGGACGACGCTGCCGGGCTCGAGCGTTCTTGCCACCTCCAGCGCCGCGGCGAAGGTGCCGCCGCCGGAGATGCCGCAGAAGATGCCTTCCTGCATCGCCAGCGCGCGCGCCGTGTCGCGCGACTGCACGTCGCCTACCGGCACGATCAGGTCGTAGATGTCGCGGTTGAGCACCGCCGGGATGAAGTCCGGCGTCCAGCCCTGGATCTTGTGCGGCTGCCAGTCCTTGCCCGACAGCAGCGCCGCGCCCTCGGGCTCGGTGGCGGCGATCTTCAGGCCCGGGCGCGCGAGTTTCAGCACTTCGCCCGCACCGGTCATCGTGCCGCCCGTGCCGTAGCCGGTGACGAACCAGTCCAGCCGCTTGCCGGCGAAATCGCGCAGGATTTCCGGGCCGGTGGTGGCGCGGTGCCAGGCCGGGTTGGCCGGGTTTTCGAACTGCCGGGCCAGGAAGGCGCCGTGTTTTTCCGCGAATTCGCGCGCGCGCTTGACCATGCCGCTGCCGCGCTCGGCCGCCGGCGTCAGGATCACCTTGGCGCCCAGCGCGCGCATCAGCTTGCGCCGCTCCACCGAGAAGGTCTCGGTCATGAAGGCCACGAACGGGTAACCGCGCGCCGCGCACACCATGGCCAGCGCCACGCCGGTGTTGCCCGAGGTGGCCTCGACCACCATCTGCCCGGGCTTGAGCGTGCCCGAGGCTTCGGCGTCGAGGATGATGGCCGTGGCCAGCCGGTCCTTCACCGAGGACATCGGGTTGAAGTACTCGAGCTTGGCGTACATCGTGACGCCTTCCGGCGCCAGGCGGTTGATGCGGACGATCGGCGTGTCGCCGACGGTGCCGAGGATGCTGTCGTGGATCATCACGTACTCCCGGGGTGGGGGAACGAACGCTCAGTCCTGGTGCGCGGCGGCGAGGTCGGTTTCCGAAAACTGGCGCCAGCGGTTGAGCACCGCGCAGAACAGCTGCGCCGTGCGCTCGGTGTCGTACACCGCCGAATGCGCCTGGTCGCCATCCCATGGCAGTCCGGCCGCCTGCACCGCGCGGCTGAGCACGGTCTGGCCATAGGCCATGCCCGCTAGGGTAACGGTATCGAAGGTGCTGAAGGGGTGGAACGGGTTGCGTTTGTGTCCCACCCGCGTCACCGCAGCGTTCAGGAAACCGAGGTCGAAGTGGGCGTTGTGGCCCACCAGGATCGCGCGCTGGCAGCCGTTGCGCTTCACCGCGGCCCGCACCTTGGCGAACACGTGGTCCAGCGCCTCGCGCTCGGGCAGGGCGCCGCGCAGCAGGCAATCGAGGCGGATGCCGGTGACTTCCAGCGAGCGTGGGTCGATTTCGCTGCCCGGGTAGGGCTCGACGTGGCTGCTGACGGTTTCGCCGGGCACGTAATAACCATCGCCGTCGAGTTCGATCGGCACCGCGGCGATCTCGAGCAGGGCGTGGCGGGTGCAGTCGAAGCCGCNNAGCCGCCGGTCTCCACGTCCACCACCACGGGCAGGAAGCCGCGGAAACGTTCGGCCATGCGCGGCAGGGGGGCGTTTTCCATGCCGCGCAGGATACCACCCCGCCTCAGCGGGCCAGCAGCGTGTCCAGGCTCAGGCGGCCGGCGCCGCGCAGGGCCAGCGGAAGCAGCATGGCCAGGAACAGCAGCGGCAGCTTGAAGTTGCCGTGGCCGCGGTCGGTGATGGCGTAACCGTGCGCCAGCTCCGACAGCGTGTTCCAGTCGGCCGGCCAGTGCACCGACGCGATCGCCACCACGGTCACGCCCATCAGCACGAAGGCGAAGAAGCGCGTGCCCAGCCCGAGCAGCAGTGCCACCGCGCCGATCAGTTCGGCCCAGGTCGCCAGCGTCCAGTTCAGGTCGGCCGGCAGCAGGTGCAGGGGCGCGGGGAACTTGTGCGCGATGGCGCCGAACCAGTTCTCGCCCTGCAGCTTGGCCAGGCCGGCCTCCCAGAATTCCCAGGCCAGCAGCAGGCGCAGGCCGAGGGGTGCGAGCCAAACGCCGGCAACATCCAGCCGCTCGCCGAGCGCCCGGCAGCGCCCGATCAGTGTGGAAACCATGGTGTTCTCCTCAGGTGGGTCGTGAACCCAGCAGCACGCCGCTGTCGCGCAGCTGCGCGAGCATGGCCTGGCCCTGGGCGATGAAAGCGGGGAGGTCGCTGGCGCCGGCTTCGGCAGCCAGTGCCAGCAGTTGTTCGCGGCCGTTGGCGTCCGGGAATTCCGAAAGGCGCTGCAGCAGCCGGAAGGTGAGCGGGCTGAGTTCGTTGAAGCGGACCTTATAAGCGGCGTCGCGCTGCACCAGCAGCAGCGTCGGCTGCGCCGGCGGCTCGGTGGGCTGGAAATCCGGCGAAAGCTGGTGCACCGGCCAGGCGTAGGCCAGCGGCCAGGCCAGGGGCGAGGGCACCGGCGCGCCGCCCAGCAGGTCGCCGGCGGGGCNNCGCTGGCTTCGCTCAGGTCGAGCGCCAACTCCACCCATTCGTAGTGCGCCAGTTCCACCAGCCAGGGCGCGTCGCCGCGACGGGCCTCGGCGCGCTCCTGCAGGTACTGGATGAATTCGCGCGGCAGCTCCGGGAACAGCGGCGTGGCGCAGCGGTAGTCGCGGTAGAAGTCGCGCACCAGCACGTGCCAGGCCCCGGCGCCGAGGATCTTGCGGATGACCGGGAAATTGCCGGCCAGCAGCGATTGCACGCTGTTGTAGAACAGGTCGCGGTACACCTGCAGCCGGCGCTCCTCGATGCCCGGCGGCGGCGGGGCACCGGCCGGGTCGCGCAGGTGCGCGGCGAGCGTGAACTGCTGCGTTCGCAGGCGCTCAGGCGCGGGCATGGCGGGCCTCCGCCGGCGCGTGCCGCGCCAGCACGGCGCGCACCTGGGCCACTTCCGCCACCAGCTCGGCGTAGGGCGGGAAATTGAAGTCGCGCTCGAGCAGGGCAGGGCGCGGGCCGAACAGCGTGCAGGCTTCGTCGAGCAGGGCGAACACGTCGGGTTTCACCGGCGCGCCGTGGGTGTCCACCTTCAGGTCGGCGGCCTCGTCGTAGTGGCCGGCGATGTGGAAATAGGCGATGCGCTGCCCGGGCAGGCGACGCAGGAAATCATGCGCGTCGTAGCGGTGGTTGATGGCGTTGACGAAGACGTTGTTCACGTCCAGGAGCAGGTCGCAGTCGGCCTCGGCCAGCACCGCGTTGACGAAATCGATTTCCGCCATCGCCTGGTAAGGCGCGGCGTAATAGGAAATGTTTTCCACCGCGATACGGCGACCCAGTGCATCCTGCACCTGGCGGATGCGGCCGGCGACGTGGTGCACGGCTTCCTCGGTGAAGGGGATGGGCATCAGGTCGTAGAGCTGGCCGTCGTCGCTGCAGTAGCTCAGGTGTTCGCTGAACACCGGAACCCGGTGCTCGTCCAGGAAACGGCGCAGTTTCAGCAGGTAGGTGTCGTCGAAGGGTTCGACCGCGCCCAGCGACAGCGACAGCCCGTGGCAGACCAGCGGGTGCCGCGAGGAAAGCTCGCGCAGCGCGGCACCGTAACGCCCGCCCACGCCGATCCAGTTGTCCGGCGCGCATTCTAGGAAGTCGAAGTCGCCCGGCGCCGCGGCCTGCAGCGGACCCAGCAGGGCCCGCCGCAGGCCGAGGCCGGCGGCCATCGGCGACAGTTGGCGCGTGGCCGTCATTGCGTGGTCAGCCGTTGCCGCCGCACTTGCCTTCGCCACACTTGCCTTCGTGGCCGGCCTTGTCTTCGCCTTCGGCCGCGCCTTCGCTGCCGCACTTGCCTTCGCCACACTTGCC
>DNNT01000150.1:0-1288 GCA_003497545.1 Arenimonas sp.
GGCCGCGGCCGCCTGGTGCTGCGCCCCTCCGGCACCGAGCCGGTGGTGCGCGTGACCGTCGAGGCCGACGACGCCACCCTGATGCAGCAGGTGCTCGACCGCCTGGCCGAAGTGGTGCGCGCCGCCGCTTGAGCCTCGTCAAGGCCGCCCGCGCGCGGGCTGGCCTAGACTCCCCCTCCCAGAACACCGAACCGGACAAGACCGTGACCGCCACCATCCCGACCCTCGACATCCAGCGCTTCGACACCGNNGGGCATCCGCAACCACGGCATCCCGCAGGCGCAGATCGACCGCGCCTACGACGTGTTCCAGCGCTTCTTCGCGCTGCCGGAGGAAACCAAGAAGAAGTACCACGTGCCCGGCGGCGGCGGCGCCCGCGGCTACACGCCGTTCGGCATCGAAACGGCGAAGGGCGCGAAGTATTTCGACCTGAAGGAGTTCTGGCACGTGGGCCGCGAGATCCCGCGCGACTCGAAGTACGCCGACGTGATGCCGCCGAACCTGTGGCCGTCGGAAATCCCGGAATTCAAGGAAGTGGCCTACGGCCTGTACACGGCGCTCGACCAGCTGGGTTCGCGCGTGCTGGGCGCGCTGGCGCTGCACATCGGCCTGCCGGTGGACTGGTTCGCGGACAAGACCAACTTCGGCAATTCCATCCTGCGCCCGATCCACTACCCGCCGATCACGGCCGACGACATCCCGAACGTGCGCGCCGGCGCCCACGAGGACATCAACTTCATCACGCTGCTGGTGGGCGCGAGCGCGGCGGGCCTGGAAGTGCTGTCGCGTAAGGGCGACTGGGTGCCGTTCACGGCGGCCGAGGACACCATCGTGGTGAACATCGGCGACATGCTGCAGCGCCTGACCAACCACGTGTACCCGTCGACCACCCACCGGGTGGTGAACCCGCCGGGCGAGGCGGCGCGCAAGCCGCGCTACTCGACGCCGTTCTTCCTGCACCCGAACCCGGACTTCCTGATCAAGACGCTGCCGTCCTGCATCACCCCGGACAACCCGGACCGCTACCCGACGCCGATCACCGGCCACGAGTACCTGCTCGAGCGCTTGCGCGAGATCAAGCTGGTCTGAGTTTGCGTGCGTTCCCGGCCCCGTGATGCCTTGTGCGTCGCGGGGCCTTTCTTCTGGGCCTGGCGGTGCCAGCAGGTCACTTGCCCGCGTGCGGTTGTGCTTGGCAGGCGTCATCGCACGCAGAGGGGGGATGTCTGCCCGGCGTCTTGCTAGCGCCATCCCTGGCAGCAAACGCCGGCCGCTCCGGGCCTCCTGCCCT
>DNNT01000150.1:1361-28574 GCA_003497545.1 Arenimonas sp.
GTGCGCGATGACGCCTGCCGGAAACTTCCACCCACGAGCACGTGACCTGCTTGCGACCGCAAGCCCCCGACGATGATTGAGCCAGGCTATCGGAGGAATGCGAAGTTTCGAATGGACGCGGCGGTCGCCGCGCGCGAGCATCGGGTTCGGAAACCAGAGGAGCCCGCCGCCATGGCCAAGACGCTTTCCTTCGCCGCCGTGCATTTTACCGTTGCCTTCGGCGTCGGTTATGCGCTCACCGGCAGCGTGGTGGTGGGCGGCGCGCTGGCGCTGGTGGAGCCGGCCTGCAACACGGTGGCCTACCACTTCCACGAAAAGGTCTGGAAGCGCATCGAGGCCCGCCGCGCGCGCGCCGCGTTCGCAGCGCCGCTCCAGGCCTAGCCGGGATTCCCGACGCCCTCGCACCGGGGCAGGAGCGCTGCGTCGGGAACGACGCCCCAGCGATGGTCGCCGGGGCGTTTTTTACTTCTTCTTCGGGATGTACAGGTCGGTGATGCTGCCTTCCTGGATCTCGGCCGCCATCGCCACCGATTCGCTCAGCGTCGGGTGCGGGTGGATGGTGTGGCCGATGTCGGAGGCTTCGCAGCCCATTTCGATCGCCAGCGCCATCTCGGCGATCAGGTCGCCCGCGTGCACGCCCACGATGCCCGCGCCGATCACGCGGTCGGTGTGTTCGTCGAAGATGAGCTTGGTGAAGCCCTCGGTGCGGCCGATGCCCACCNNGCCTTGTGCGCCAGCATGGGCTGGCCCACCAGGTCGCCGATGGCGAAGATGTGCGGCACGTTGGTGCGCATCTGCCGGTCCACCGGGATGAAGCCGCGCTCGGTGACGTGCACGCCGGCCTTGTCCGCGTCGAGCCTGCCGCCGTTGGGCGCGCGGCCCACCGACACCAGCACGCGGTCGAACTTCGACAGCTCCGGCACCGAGGCGCCTTCGAAGCTGGCGTGCAGCCCGTCCTTCTTCGCGTCCACCTTGGCCACCTTGCAGCCCAGGTGCACGGCCACGCCGCGCTTCTTGAGCAGGTCGGCCAGCGGCTTCACCAGGTCCTTGTCGGCGCCGGGCATCAGCTGGTCCATGAATTCGACCACGGTGACGTGGCTGCCCAGCGCGCTGTAGACGCAGGCCATTTCCAGGCCGATGATGCCGCCGCCCACCACCAGCAGGTGGCGCGGGATGTCGGCCAGCATCAGCGCGTCGGTGGAATCCATCACGCGCGCGTCGTCCCAGGGGAATCCGGGCAGCTTCACCGGCTGCGAACCGGCGGCGATGATGCACTGCCCGAAGCGCACGAGCTTGGTGCCTTCGGTGCCGCGCACCTCGATCTCGTTGGGCGAGACGAAGCGGCCCTCGCCGGTGAGCGTGCGCACCTTGCGCTGGCGGGCCATGCCGGCCAGGCCCTTGTTCATCTGCGAGACGACGCTTTCCTTGTGCGCGCGCAGCACCTTGAGGTCGATCTTCGGCTCGCCGAAATGGATGCCGAAGGCGGCCGCGTGTTTGGCTTCCACCAGCACCTCGGCGGCGTGCAGCAGCGCCTTGGACGGAATGCAGCCGACGTTGAGGCAGACGCCGCCCAGCGCTTCGTAACGCTCGACCAGCACCGTGTCCATGCCCAGGTCGGCGGCGCGGAAGGCCGCGGTGTAGCCACCAGGGCCGGCGCCGAGCACGAGCAGGCGGCATTCGACGTCGGCCTTGCGGCCGGTGGCACCGGCGGACTGCACGGTCGGTGCCGGTGCCGGGGCCGAGGCAGGCGCAGCGGACGGGGCGGACGCAGGCGCGGCCGGCATCGGCACCTCGTCGGGGCATTCACCGGCTTCGGCGATGGCGATGAGATCACCCGCCGACACCGTGTCGCCCACCTTCACCTTCAGCTCGGTGATCACGCCGGCGGCGCTGGCCGGCACTTCCATCGTGGCCTTGTCGGATTCGAGCGTGACCAGGCCCTGGTCCTTCTTCACCGCGTCGCCGGGCTGCACGAGCAGCTCGATCACCGGCACGTCCTTGTCGTCGCCGATGTCCGGCACCCGCAGTTCGATCTTGGCCATGGTTCTCTCCTCGGCCCGGCGCGTCGGGCGCGCCGGTGGTTCTCAGGGGGTTTCGCCGCGCCACTGGGCGTACAGGCCCGGGCGGCGGTCGATCAGGTTCTTGACGGTGCCGTTGCGGCGCGCTTCGAGCAGCGCGGCCAGGTCGAGGTCGGCGAACAGCATCTGTTCGACCTGGGCGCTGGCCTCGGCGGCGATGCCTTCCGGCGGGAAGGGGAAGTCGCAGGGCGTGTACACGCCCGACTGCGCGTACTGGATGTCGAAGTTGGCCACGCCCGGGCAGTGGCCCACGTTGCCGGCGGCCACCACGTACACCTGGTTTTCCACCGCGCGCGCCTGGCAGCTGTAGCGCACCCGCAGGTGGCCGCTGCGCACGTCGGTGCAGTAAGGCACGAACAGCATGAGCGCGCCCTGGTCGGCCAGGTGCCGGCCAAGTTCGGGGAACTCGCTGTCGTAGCAGACCATGATGCCGATGGGGCCGGCGTCGGTGACGAGCACGTCGGCCGCGTCGCCGCCGCCCACCGCCCAGCTGCCCTGCTCGCTGGGCGTGATGTGCAGCTTGTCGCGCCGGTGCAAGGCGCCGTCGCGGGTCGCGATGAAACACGAGTTGCGCAACGTGCCTTCTTCGGTGCGCGTGGGGTGCGTGCCACCGATGACGTGGATGCGGTACCGCGTGGCCAGCCGCACGAGCAGCGCGGTGAAGTCGGGCGTGTGTTCGCTCAGGCGCTCGATCGCCTCGGCCGGCGACAACATGCGCGGTTCGGCGCTGAGCAGCTGGAGGGTGAAGAGTTCCGGGAACAGCACGAAATCGCTGCCGTAATCGGCGGCCACGCGCACGTGTTCCTCGACCTGGGCGGCGAACTCATCGAAGCCGGCCACCTTGCGCTGGCCGTACTGCACCACCGCCACGCGCACGCGCGCCGGCGGCTGGCCGGGGACGGTGGGCAGCGGCTGGGCCATCAGAGCAGCAGCCGGCGCAGGTCGCCCAGCACCTGGGCCAGGTAGCTGGTGAAGCGCGCGGCGGCGGCGCCGTCGATCACGCGGTGGTCGTAGCTCAGGCTCAGCGGCAGCATCAGGCGCGCATCGAAATCCTTGCCGTTCCACACCGGCTTCATCGCGCTGCGGGAGACGCCCAGGATGGCCACTTCCGGCGCGTTGATGATGGGCGTGAACGCGGTGCCGCCGATGCCGCCCAGCGAGCTGATCGAGAAGCAACCGCCCTGCATGTCGGCCGAGGTGAGCTTCTTGTCGCGCGCCTTGGCGCTGATTTCGCCCAGCTCGCGCGCCAGCTCCAGCAGGCCCTTGCGGTCGGCGTCGCGGATCACCGGGACCACCAGGCCGTCGGGCGTGTCCACGGCGATGCCGATGTGGAAGTACTTCTTGAGCACCAGGTTGTCGCCGTCGAGCGAGGCGTTGAAGGCCGGGTACTTCCTGAGCGCGGCCACCGCGGCCTTGATCAGGAACACCAGCGGCGTGACCTTGACGTCCTTGTTCTCTTCGCCCAGCTTCTTGCGGAAAGCCTCCATCTCGGTGATGTCGGCGTCGTCGAACTGGGTGACGTGCGGGATCATGGCCCAGTTGCGCGCCAGGTTGGCGCCGCTGAGCTTCTGGATGCGCGAGAGCGGCTGGCTTTCGACCGCGCCGAACTTCGCGAAGTCCACCTTCGGCCAGGGGATCAGGTCGAGGCCACCGCCACCGCCGCCACCGGCCGCGCGCGGCGCGGCGCCGCCGGCCAGCGCGGCCTTCACGAAGGCCTGCACGTCTTCCTTGCTGATGCGGCCGCCGCGGGCGCTGCCGGCCACCTGGGCCAGGTCGACGCCGAGTTCGCGCGCGAACAGGCGCACGGCCGGGCTGGCGTGCGGCACCTTGCCGGGCAGCAGGGCGTCGGCGTCGAAGGCCACGGGCGGGGTGCTGGGCGAACTGGCCACCGGGGCGGGAGCGCTGGCGGCGACAGGGCGCGGCGCGGGCTCGGCCTTCGCCGCGACAGGCGCAGGCGCAGCGGCAGGCGCGGGGGCCGGGGCGGGCTTGGCTTCGGCAGGCTTGGCGGCGACCGGCGCGGCGGCACCGGCGGCGGCCGGCTCGATCAGCGCCACCAACGAACCTTCCGACAGTTCGTCGCCGACCTTGACCTTCAGCTCGCGCACGATGCCGTCGAAGGGCGCCGGCACTTCCATCGTGGCCTTGTCGGATTCGAGCGTGACCAGGCCCTGGTCCTTCTTCACCGCGTCGCCGGGCTGCACGAGCAGCTCGATCACCGGCACGTCCTTGTCAGCGCCGATATCCGGCACCCGCGCTTCCTTGAGCTCGGCCATGGTCCACCTGGGGTTCATTTCGCTGGGTCGGCTATTGTCCCCCCGTTTCCGGCAAAAAAAACCCCCCGGGGGGTGCCGGGGGGCGTGGGGAGCGCAAACACCGGCGGGTGCGCGTGCTGTACCGCGCCCGGGCGGGGTCATTCCGGACCCGAGCGCAAGAGATCCAGCCGCTCGCCGCCGGGCAGCCTGAATTCGAACTCCTCTTCGATCGCGTCCAGCGCCGCGACCTGCGCGCACAGCGCTTCGGCGCGCCGCTCCAGCGCCTTGGCGCGGGGCTCGACCAGGCGTTCGATCTCGGCCTCCATGCGCTCGGCGCGGGCCTCGAGCGCCTCGGCGCGGGCGGTGTCGCCGGAGAAGGCGGCCGCGAGCGCGGACTTCACGATGTCGCCCACCAGCGCCGGCACCAGGCTGGCCACGGTCTCTTCCATCATGGCGTCCAGCGCCTCGTCGTCGATGGCGGCGGTGTTGGCGCCGTCGAGCCGGCGGGCCACCTCGCGGCGGGCCTCGTGCAGCTTGGCGAGGGTTTCGTCCGGGTCGTCCGAGAGGCCGCGGGCCACTTCGGCCAGCGCGGTGAAGGCGATGTCCACCGCCTCGAGCGCGACCTCACGCACTTCCGGCGCCATCCGAAGGGCCTCGGCCTCGTAGCGTTCCAGGCGCGCCTGGTCGGCGGCGCCCAGCGCCATGGCTTCGCCGTCGACGAGCAGGCGGCCGCGGCGGATCTCGATGCGCCCGGGCGTGCCGTCCTCGCGCTCGAAGCGCAGGCTGCCTTCGTCGAGGCTCAGGTCGTAGTCGGAATGCACCTCGCAGTGCAGGTCGCCGGCGAAGGCGCCTCCCGCGGCGGCCGACAGGGCGATCAGAAGCAGGGCGCGTTTCATGGGGATGCTCCGGCGGGGGTCCATGGCTGTGATGCACAGGGTCCGCCATTGGTTGCAGCCGGTCGTGTGCCAAAAGCGACCATGACTGGGGTCACGGGCATTCACCCGGCGTGGACGCCGGCCTCACCGGCGGTTGATGCCCGGCCGCGCAACGTGCACGCACCGGCCCCTTGCCGGTTCCCCGAACCCTTCCAGGAGACCCCCCGATGTCCCGTCTCGTGCTGACCAGCCTCGCCCTCGCCGCCGCCTTCGCCGCCACCAGCGCCAGCGCCCAGGGCTTCAGCGCCACCCTCGGCTACCACAACACCAACCCGAAGTCGGACAACGGCACCCTGGCCGGCGCCGACGCCAGCGTGAACGACGACTGGAGCGTCACCGGCAGCGCCGCCTATGCCTTCAACGACAATTTCTCGGTCGAGCTGTGGACCGGCCTGGCCAAGTTCGAGCACGAAGTCACCCTCGCCGGCCTGGGCACTGTGGCCTCGGTCGAGCACCGCCCGAGCACGCTCAGCCTGAACTACCACTTCGCGCCGGACAGCGTGGTGCGCCCGTTCGTGGGCATCGGCTATGGCTCGGTGAACGTGTCGGGCGAAGAAACCCAGGGCGCGCTGGCCGGCCTGGGCATCGACGGCTCGAACGCCGACGGCATCAGCTTCAGCGCCGGTCTGGACTGGTTCGTCAACGACAACTTCTTCCTGCGCGCCGACGTGCGCAAGCTGTCGTTCGAGACCGACGTGACGGTCGAAACCCTGGGCAACGTCGGCACCGCCGAGGTCGACCCGGTGGTGTACGGCATCAGCGCCGGCCTGCGCTTCTGATGCACCGCGCGGGCGGGGCACGCCAAGGCGCCCCCGCCCGCGACGCACTCACTTCGCGCGCGTGGCCTGGCGCTGCGCGCGCATCTGCTGGCGGTGGGCCTGGAACTCCTCGCGGCTCAGCTCGCCATTGCCGTCCTTGTCGATGGCGGCGAAATTCTCCGCCAGCTTCGGCACCTTGTCGCCCAGCTCGGCGCGGCTGATGGCGCCGTTGCGGTCGTCGTCCATGCCCAGGAACAGCCCCTGGTGGAAGGTCCTGCGCGCCTGCATGCCGCGCCGGCCCTGGTGCATCTTCGCGCGCATCTGCGCCAGCTCGTTCTTGTCGATGCCGCCGTCGGCGTTGGCGTCGATGCGGTCGAAGTTTTCCGCCAGCCTCGGCGCGTGGTCGCCGGCTTCGGCCTTGTCGAGCTTGCCGTCGCCGTTCTTGTCGGCTTCGGCGAAACGCGCCTCGGCCTTGGCGCGCCACTCGGCACGCATCGCCTCGCGGTCCGCGGGCGCGGCCTGCTGGGCCAGCACGAGGCCGCTGGCCAGGGCCAGGGCGGTGAAAAGCAGGGTCTTGCGCATGGCAGGTCTCCGTTGCGTGGCGGTGGATTCCGCCCATGCCCCTAGAACGCCCAAGGCCCCGCCGCGTTGACGCGGTGCGGCTTGGACGCGCGATCAGTTCAGCTTGCCGCTGCCCCGGGCCTGCGGCATGGTGCGCGCAAAGCCCCCCGGAGACGCCGCATGAACGCACGCACCCCGATCGCCCTGGCCCTGCTGCTGGTGCTGGCCGCCTGTTCGCGCGAAGCGGCGCCGCCGCCGGCCGAGGCGCCGGCCGAATCGCCCGCGCCCGTCGCCGAGGCGCCGGCGCCCGCGGAAGCGGAAGCGGAAGCCGCGCCGCCCGCCGGCCAGGTGCCGCGCGCCTTCCTGTGCCGCGGCAACGAACCTTTCTGGGCGCTGGACCTGGCCGTGGACAACGCCCTGCTCAAGACGCCCGAGGGCGAAACCGTGCTGGCCGGCGAACTGCGCGCCACCGACGGCGGCGCCTGGACCTTCCGCGGCGCGCCGGAAGACAGCCCGGGCGACGCCGTGGGCGCCGTGCTCTCGCCCGCGCAGTGCTTCGACACCATGGCCGATGGCCCGGCGATGCCCTTCAGCGCCGCGGTGAACTTCCCCGACGGCAGCACGGCCAATGGCTGCTGCACCGCCGAATACGGCCTCGACCTGGGCGCCGCGCCCGCCTTCGACGCGGCCACCAAGGCCGACGACGACTGGTCGCGGCAGCTGCCCTCGCTGGCCGCGGCGGTGTCGCGCTGCGCGCTCGACGCCGGCGTGGCCACCGACGTGGTCACCAAGGCCTGGCCGATGAACCGCGGCAAGGCCACCGTGCGCCTGCACGACAGCGGCATGGCGCGCTTCGACTGCCTGGTGGACCTGGGCAGCGGCGAGATCGAATCGGTGCAGGCCGTGCCCGACACCGACACGGCGCCGGGCGAAGGCTCGCCGCTGTGGCTGCCAGTGCGCGAAAACCCGCCGCTGCTGCACTGCGGCCGGGTGGAACGCGTGGTCGGCACCGACGGCGCCACCACCGGCTGGCTGCACTACCCCGAGGGCTGCTGACCGGAGAACCCGTCCGCCCCGGGCGGGCGGGTGTCTGATTTGGCCCGCAAGGTGGCGTTTTCGCCACTGCCGGGCGAAACTCGCCAGCGCGACCCTGTGCTCACCCCGGGCCCCCGCCCGTCCCGCACGGAGTCACCCATGAAACGCCTGATGCTGGCCGCCCTGCTCACCGTCCTGCCTTTCGCCGCCCCGGCCGCCGAACCCGTGGCCGACGAGGCCGTGTTCGTCGAAGGCGCCCGCTACGACGCCGTCCTGCGCCGCCAGGAGCAAAGCTGGCGCCTGCTGCCCGCCGAGGGCCACGACGTGAAGCTGCGCGTCGCCGAAAGCTGCCACGCCGGCAGCCCGCCGCCGCGCGGCCTGTGGCTGCTCACCACCGGCCGCGACGGTCGCCCCACCCTGCTGGCGCCGTCGGCCACGCCGCTGCCGGCCGGCCACCCCGGCGAAGTGGTGCTGGTGCCCTGCGGCCAACCGCTGCCCACCGGCACGCCGGCACTGGCGGTGCCGGAAACGCTGGTGCAGTGGCTGGCCGAAAATTCGGGAGCCGTCTATGTCGCGGACTGAGCAGCGCTTCACCGTCGGCCTGCTGGCGCTGGAAGGCGCCATGGCCTCCAGCCTGGTCGGGCCGATGGACCTGCTGCGCATCGCCCAGAAGCTGGCCCAGGTGCGCGACCCCGNNCCACGCCGCTGCGGCTGCAGACGGTGCTGGTGGGGGCCCGCGGCCAGGCCAGCTTCAGCGATTCCGGGGGCCTGGCGCTGGGCCCGGTGCAGTCGCCCGACCACGCTCTGGACGTGCTGGTGGTGCCGGGCTACATGCATTCAAGCGCGCAGGACGCCGTGGAGCGGCTGGGCCAGTACGGCCCCGAGATCGAACTGCTGCGCGCGCTGTCGCTGCGCGGCGTACCGCTCGCGGCCAGCTGCTGCGGCGCCTTCCTGCTGGCCGAGGCCGGCCTGCTCGACGGCCACGAGGCCACCACCAGCTGGTGGCTCGACGGCGCCTTCCGCCGCCGCTACCCGCGGGTGAAGCTGTCGGTGGACCGCATGGTGGTGGAAGACGACGGCGTCACCACCACCGGCGCCAGCACCGCCGTGATGGGCTACATGCTGCAGCTGCTGGCGCGCCACGCCGACCCGGCCCTGGCCCAGCACACCGCGCGCATGATGCTCATCGACCCCGACCGCCAGAGCCAGGCGCCCTACATCAGCCTGGCCCTGGGCGAACGCCCGCGGCACTCGCTGTCGGAAAAGGCCGAAGCCTTCCTGCAGCGCGAACTGCACCGCGAACTGAGCATCGCCGAACTCGCCGGCCACTGCGGCACCAGCGAGCGCAGCCTGCTGAGGCACTTCCGCCAGCACTACGGCGCCAGCCCGCTGGCGCACCTGCAGCACCTGCGGGTGGAGCGCGCCAAGGCGCTGCTGGAAACCACGCTGCTGAGCTTCGAGGAAATCGTCGAACGCTGCGGCTATTCCGACGCCTCGAGCTTCCGCAAGCTGTTCAAGCGCGCCACCTCACTGACGCCCGCCGACTACCGCGAGCGCTTCCGGCTGCGGGCGCACTGACGGCTTGCGGCGCTTGAGGCCGAACAGCGGGCGCAGCCAGGCAACGCGGCGAACGATTTCGTGGCCGAGCAGGCAAGCGGCCACCGTGCCCGCGACCACCAGGCTCGCTTCCAGCCACGCGTCCAGCTGCAGCGGCACCAGCCAGTAGGCGACCACCACGGTGGCACTCTGGTGGATCACGTACCAGGGAAACACCGCCTCGCTGGCGTAGGGCAGCCAGCGGAACGGCCGGTCGAGGCCGTGCTTCGCCCAGGCCAGGATCGCCAGCAGCGTGGTCCAGACGAACAGGCCGCGCAGGCTGCGCACCGCGGCCAGGGCCGGTTCGCCGAACTCGACGCCCGACTTCACCAGGCCCACGTAAAGCACGCACATCGCGGCCGCGCCCAGGCCCAGCGGCCGGCGCAGGCGGACGATTTCCTCCCAGAAGCCGCGTGCGCGGGCCAGCAGGTAGCCGTAGACGAACACGGTGAAGAACTGGGCGTGCTGGAACCAGTCGTGGATGAGGTCGTTGGTGGGCTCGAAGCGCGGCAGCAGCACGTTCAGGTAAACCACCAGCGGCAAAGCCGGCAGCAGCACCAGGGCCCAGCCGCGCAGGCCGGCGAAGGCCGCCTGCAGGCGCCGGCCGGGCGCCGATTCCAGCAGCGGCAGCAGGGCCGTGAGCAGCAGGCTGTAGGGCCACAGGTAGGCCAGGTACCACAGGTGGTTCCAGGTGATGCCGTATTCGGCGCCGTCGAAGCCGCCCTCGGGCCAGGGCTTCACCTGCCAGTAGCGCCACAGGAATTCCAGGTAACCCGGGCGGACGGTGCCATTGGCCACGCCCTGGCAGTAGGCCTGCACCGACACCACCACGAACATGCCGAACAGCAGCGGCGGCAGTAGGCGCCAGGTGCGGTCCAGCGCGAAGCGCCCGGGGTGGCGGGCCGGCTGGTAGAGGCCGATGGCCAGGCCGGAGATCAGGAACAGCAGGGCCATGCGCCAACGGTTCATGGCCAGCATGGGCCACTGCAGCCACTCGGCCAGGTGGGTGCTCTTGAGGTGCCAGTCCCACTCGGCCACGTAGAGCATGGCGCAGTGGTAGGCGATGAGCAGGAGGAAGGCGAGGACGCGCAGGGCGTCGAGGTCGTGGCGGCGTTCCATGGTCGGCTCCGGTGGATTCGTGGCCAGACTGGGGCCCCGCCTTTGCGCCCGGCCAGCGCCAAGGGATGCATCGGGGGCCGCCGGGGACGAACCGCGGACGGCAGGGACGAACGGGGCTGTCACTCCGGAGCCCGGGGCTGTCTAGAATTGGACGATGGCCGACGCCTCCCCGCCCCCTGGCGCCTACGAGCGCTATCTTCCCTATCGACGCTGGGTCGAGTGGGGGTACTGGGTGGGCGCGGTGCTGGCGAGCATCGTCGGCAACGCCCTGACGGTCGGTATGGAACTGCGCCGGGCCGGCCTGCCCCACCACCCGGCCGAACCGTGGATCTGGGAGGGCACCAGCAACCTGGTCTTCCTGGCGCTGGTGCCCGTGGTGGCCTGGTTCACGCGGCGCTACCCGCTGCACCTCGACACCTGGCGCCGGCGGCTGCCGGCCTACCTGGTGGCGAGCGTGGCGTTTTCGGCCCTGCACGTGGTGGGCATGGTGGCGCTGCGCATGGCCATCTACGCCGGCGCCGGCGACAGCTACGACTTCGGCCACTGGGGCCGGCAGTTCGCCTACGAATACCTCAAGGACGTGCGCAGCTTCGCCGGCATGGTGCTGGTGATGGAGGCCTACCGCTTCCTGCTGCGCCGGCTGCAGGGCGAGGCCAGCCTGCTGGCCGCGCCGGACGACGACGCGCCGCCGGTGGAGCCCATCGAGCGGCCGGAGCGTTTCCTGGTGCGCAAGCTGGGGCGCGAATTCCTGGTGGCGGCGGCCGACATCGAATGGCTGCAGGCCTCCGGCAACTACGTGAACCTGCGGGTGCGCGGCCGCGACTACCCGCTGCGCAGCACCATCTCGGCGCTCGAATCACGGCTCGACCCGGCCCGCTTCCAGCGCGTGCACCGCAGCCACATCGTCAACCTCGACCACGTGGCCAGCATCGAACCGCTGGACACCGGCGACGCCCGCATCCACCTGCGCGACGGCAGCACCCTGCCCTGCAGCCGGCGTTACCGCGCCGCCCTGCGCGAACGCACGGCCTGAGGCCTCAGCGCGGCGGCCGGTAGAGCGTGCCGAACAGCCAGTCGCCCAGCGGGTAGGTGATGTTGAAGTTGAAGCGCGACATCAGCTTGGGGTCGTGGTGGGCCTGGTGCAGCCAGCGCAGCTTCTTCACCAGCGACAGGCGCGCCAGCCAGTGCGTTTCCGGCAGGTGGTAGGCGGTGTGCAGGATTTCGTAGTTCAGGAAATAAGCCAGCGCCGAGGCCACGAACAGCCAGGCCACGTTCGCCGAGACCGCCCAGTCGAGCAGGAACCACACCGGCACGCCGAACAGGCCGAAGAAGAAGATCACCAGGACCGGCGGGAACAGCAGCGCGCGGAAGTCGCGCGGCGAATCGACCGGCATGGCCTCGTGGGTGAAGAAGCGGTGGTGCTGGCCGGCGTGGCGCTTGTACACCAGGCCCAGGCCGCGAAAGGGCCGGTGCATGGGATAGCGGTGGCCCAGGTATTCGGTGAGGTTGGCGTAGGCCAGCGACAGCGGCACCGCCAGCCATTCCAGCGGCCGCACGGCCTGCAGCTGCCAGAGGCAGGCCAGCAACACCAGCCCGCCCACTCCGAAGGTGAACAGCGCATGCCACTGCCCGCGATACCCCGCCGGTATCAGCGTGGCCCGGTACTCCGCCCGATACCTCTCCACATGCTCCGGCACCACCCGCCCTCTCCCTCGAAAATGGGGTCAGAGAACATATTCGTTTCAAACCTCCGCTTGAAGCAAATATGTTCTCTGACCCCATTTTGTGGGTAGGGTTGGGGATGGCTGACGAAAACGAATCGCTGCGGGACATCGACCTTCCCCCCACCGACGCGCTGCTGCGCGACGACGTCAAGCGCCTCGGCGCGCTGGTGGGCGAGATATTGGCCGAACAGGTCTCGCCTGCCTTCCTGGCCGAGGTCGAGGCGCTGCGGGTGGCGTCCATCCGCCGTCGCGAGGCCGGCGCGCCCATCGAAGACGTGTCGGCCCGCCTCCAGGGCCTGCCCCTGGACCAGGCCGAACTGCTGGTGCGCGCCTTCGCCAGCTATTTCCAGGCGGTGAACCTGGCCGAACGCGTGCACCGCATCCGCCGCCGGCGTGATTACCAGCGCCTGGGCCAAGCGCCGCAGCCGGGCGGTCTCGAGGATTCCCTGCGCGCCCTGCGCGACGAGGGCGTACCGGTGCAGGACGTGGCCGCGCTGCTGCCGCGCCTGCGCATCGAACCGGTGTTCACCGCCCACCCCACCGAGGCGGTGCGCCGCGCACTGCTGGAAAAGGAAAGCGAGGTCGTGCGCTGCCTGGTCGAGGACATCGACCGCGGCCTCACCCCGCAGGAGCGCCGCGCCGACGTCGAACGCATGCGCCTGGCGCTCACCGCCAGCTGGCAGACCGACGAAACCCCGCCGGAAAAACCCACCGTCGCCGACGAGTTCGAGCACGTGGCGTATTACCTGTCCGACGTGCTCTACCGCGTGCTGCCGGTCTTCCACGAAGTGTTCGAGGACGCCCTGCGCAGCGTCTACGGCAGCGCGCCGGAAGAATTGCCGCCGCTGCTCGGCTTCGGCTCCTGGGTCGGCGGCGACATGGACGGCAACCCGAACGTGGGCGCGGCCACCATCGCCGCCACCCTGGCCGGCCAGCGCGCGCTGGTGCTGGGCAACTACCGCCGCGAACTGGCCAAGCTGGCCGACGTGCTCAGCCAGACCGAAGGCCGCGTCGGCATCGCCCCCGCCCTGCGCACGCGCGCCGACGACTACGCGCACCGCTTCCCCGAAGCCGCCGAGGCCATCAAGGCGCGCCACGCCGACATGCCCTACCGGCGCTTCCTAACCCTGGTGGCCGCGCGCATCGAAGCCACCGCCGCCGACGCGCCCGGCGCCTACGCCGACGCCAGCGAATTCCTGGCCGACCTGCGCCTGGTCGAAACCAGCCTGACCCGGCACCGCGGCGAACACGCCGGCGGTTTCGCCGTGCGCCGGCTGCTGCGCCGCGTGCAGGCCTTCGGTTTCCACCTGGCCGCGCTCGACCTGCGCCAGGAAAGCAGCCAGCACGACGCCGCCCTGGCCGCGCTGCTCGACGACCCGGACTTCCCCACGCGCCCCTGGGCCGAGCGCGCCCATCGCCTGCGCGAACTCGTCGCCGGCACCGACCCGGCGCCGGCCCCCGGCGCCGCCGATGCCACGCGCGTGCTCGACGTGTTCCGCACCGTCGCCGAATCGCTGCCGCGCTACGGCGCGCGCGCCATCGGCGCCTACATCATCAGCATGAGCCGCAGCGCCGCCGACGCGCTGGCGGTGCTGGCGCTGGCCCGCCTGGGCGGCTGCCTGGACGCCAACGGCGCCGTGCCGCTGGACGTGGCCCCGCTGTTCGAAACCGTGGACGACCTCGACGCCGCCGCGGCCACGCTGCGTTCGCTGTTCGCCGACCCGGTCTACCGCGAACACCTGCGCGAGCGCGGCGACCGCCAGGTGGTGATGCTGGGGTATTCCGACAGCGCCAAGGACGGCGGCCTGGTGGCTTCGCGCTGGGCACTGCAGCAGACCCAGGTGGCGCTCACCGCACTGGCGGCGGAAGCCGGCGTGCGCATCGCCTTCTTCCACGGCCGCGGCGGGTCGCTCTCGCGCGGCGGTGGCAAGACCGGCCGCGCCGTGGTGGCGGCGCCGCGCGGTTCGGTGGACGGCTACCTGCGCCTCACCGAGCAGGGCGAAGTCATCCACCGCAAGTACGGCATCCGCGCGCTGGCGCTGCGCAACCTCGAACAGGCGACCGGCGCCGTGCTGCGCGCCACCCTGCGCCCGCGCAAGCCCGAACCGCGCGAGGCCGCCTGGCGCGAGATGGCCGCCGCCATCGCCGCCGCGGCGCGCGCGCACTATCGCGGCCTGGTGTACGAAAGCGAAGGCTTCGTCGACTACTTCCGCGCCGCCACGCCCATCGACGTCATCGAGCGCCTGCGCATCGGCTCGCGCCCCAGCAAGCGCGGCAACGCCGGCGGCGTGAGCTCGCTNNGAAATTTCCGGCCTCAAGATCGGATCGCGTCCGGCGAGCCGCACCAAGAGCAATGCGATCGAGGATCTGCGCGCCATTCCCTGGGTGTTCGCCTGGTCCCAGAACCGCTGCGGCCTCACCGCCTGGCTGGGCGTGGGCACCGGCCTGGCGCACGGCATCGAACGCTTCGGCCACACCGCCGTGGCCGAGATGGCGCGCGACTGGCCCTTCTTCGCCACCATGGTGGACGACGTGGAAATGGTGCTGGCGAAGTCCGACCTGGGCATCTTCGAGCGCTATTCCCGCCTGGCCGGCGACGACCACGCGCGTTTCTACCCGGGCATCGCCGCCGAGTTCGAACGCACGCGCGAATCCATCCTCGCGCTCAAGGGCACGACGCAGCTGCTCGAGGGCGACTTCCGGCTGCGCCAGTCGATCCGCCTGCGCAATCCCTACGTTGACCCGCTCAGCCTGCTGCAGGTGGACCTGCTGGCCCGCTGGCGCGCCGCCGGGCGGCCCGAGGACGCGCTGTTCCACGCCCTGGTCACCACCGTCAACGGCATCGCCGCCGGCGTGCAGAACACCGGCTAGCCGAAGCGCACGTCGCGCAGCTCCCACTGGTTGCCCGCCAGCAGCTTCATGCGGTGCCGGAACACGGCGCCGGGCAGGCTGGTGCTGGCCTCGAGCTCGATCTTCAGGTCCTTCTGCTCGCCGGTGACGCGGGCGGCGGGGTCGGTGGCGCCCAGGCTTTCGTCCACCTCGTCGGGTTCGTCCTGAAGCGCGCGCCAGCGTTCGAACAGCGCCGGCGTGCGCAGCGCGGCCTCGAGTTCGGCGGCCAGGCCCTCGGCGCCGTCGGAGCGGAAGGCCAGGGCCGGGTCGTCGCCGCGGGCGGTGGCCGGGTCGGGCAGGCGGATCAGGTATCGGACGGCCATCACGGTTTCTCCCTGGCGCCCTCACGACGGGCCGCCACCACGCTACCATCGGGGCAACTTCGGGGGAGGGTCAAGCGATGACGTTGAAAAAACTGTGCCTGGCGGCGGCGGTGATGCTGGCGCTGGCGCCGGCGGCGAATGCCGGGAAACTGGCGCTGGTGGGCGGCACCCTGGTGGACGGCACGCTGCGCGAGCCAATCCGGAACAGCGTGGTCATCGTAGATGGCGAGCGCATCGTCGCGGTGGGCAGCGTCGGCGACCTGCCGGTGCCGGCCGACGCGGAAGTGATCTCCACCGAAGGCATGACCGTCATGCCGGGCCTGTGGGACATGCACGTGCACCTGATGATCAACGGCCATGCCGACTACGATTATTGGGACAGGACCTACCTCGACAAGCAGCGCGACGTGATCATGCCGGCCTCGGCCGAGCAGCTGCTGATGGCGGGCATCACCAGCGCGCGCGACCTGGGCGGCCCGCTCGAGGACAGCCTGGCGGTGCGCGACGCCATCAACGCCGGCAAGATCCCGGGCCCGACCATGTACATGTCGGGGCCCTTCATCCAGAAGAAGCCCTACCCGGGCACCGAGGCCTTCCGCTGGGGCGTGGATTCGCCCGCCGACGCCCGCGCCAAGGTGCGCCGCCTGGCCGAGGCCGGCGTGGACGTGATCAAGCTCATCGACCAGGACCAGATGGCCGAGGCCGAGATCGCCGCCATCGTCGACGAGGCGCACAAGCACCAGCTGCCGGTGATCGCCCACGCGCACCGGCCCGAGGAAGTGCGGCGCGGCCTGCGCCACGGCGTGGACGGCTTCGAGCACACCGGCTTCGCCGCCGCGCCGGAGTTCCCGCCCGACGTGATGGAGGCGCTGAAGGAGCGCACCGCCAACATGGCGCTGGGCCCGCTGTTCTGGACGCCCACCATCGAGGGCCTCTACAACTTCCCGTACACGGTGCGCAACCACGAGTTCATCGACAGCGACTCCTGGCACCGCGGCCTGCCGCCGGAGATCGTCGCCGACATCCGCAAGTCGCTCGAGCACCCGGAGCGCATCAGCTACTTCCAGCAGACGCCGCAGCGCCAGCCCACCCTGCGCCGCAAGTTCGAGCAGCTGCGCCAGGCCGGCGTGCTGATGCTGGTGGGCACCGACTCGGGCATCCCGATGAAGTTCCACAGCCAGAGCACCTGGAACGAGCTGGACGTTTGGGTGAACCAGTTCGACGTGCCGGCGGTGGACGCCATCCGCGCCGCCACCTACTGGCCGGCCGTGGCCATGCGCGTGGACGACGAGTACGGCACCGTCACCGAAGGCAAGTACGCCGACATCGTGGCCGTGCGCGGCGACGCGCTGCGGCAGGTGGCCCTGCTGCAGCACATCGACCTGGTGATCAAGCACGGCAAGCGCGTCAAGTAAGCGCGTTTGGAACAACGCCCCGGCGCCGCGGCGCCGGGGCGTTTTCATTTCAATGCCGGTGCGGGTCCGACTTCGGGCAGTGGCAGGGCGCGGTCGGGCCGTATTCCACGCCGGTGGGCACGGCGTTGCCGTGGCGCTCCCAGAAGAAGGTCGGGGCCGGGCGCTGCTTGCCGCCGATTTCCGACATGTCGGCGGCGTTGAACAGGCGGCCGTTCACCATCACGTGCGTGGTGTCGTCGCTGGTGCGGATGTCGGCCAGCGGGTTGCCGTCCACCACCACCAGGTCGGCGCGCTTGCCGACTTCGATCGAGCCCAGCTCCTTCGACAGGCCCAGGTAGTCGGCGCCGTCGATGGTGGCCGCGCGCAGCGCCTCGAACGGCGTGAAGCCGCCCTGCGCCAGCGACCAGATCTCCCAGTGCGGCGCCAGTCCCTGCATCTGGCCGTGGCCGCCCACCTGGATGCGCACGCCGGCGTCGCGCATCTTCTTGGCCGCCTTGGCCACTTCCACGTGGTAGTAGTCCCACTCCGGGCCGGCCTCGCGGCGGATGGTGCGGGCGTCGAGCGACTGCTGCGGGAAGAAGCGGTTCAGGCGCGCGTTCTCCCACAGGTTGTCCTTGGCGTACCAGTAGTACTCGGCGTTGAGGCCGCCGTAGTTCACCACCAGCGTGGGGGTGTTGCGCACGTCGGTCTGGCGCCACAGCTCCACGACGTCCTTGTACAGCGGCGCTACCGGGATGTTGTGCTCCACGCCGGTCACGCCGTCCACCACCATCGTCAGGTTGTGCTGGAAGGTGCTGCCGCCTTCCTCCACCACCAGCATGCCCAGCTCGCGCGCGGCCTGGTTGATCTGCTGGCGCTGCTCGCGGCGCGGCTGGTTGTAGCTCTTCACCGAGAACGCGCCGTTGGCCTGCATGCGGCGCAGGTGGCGGCGGGCGTCGTCGAGCGAATTGACCTCGGCCTTGAAGTCGCCGTCGGCGCCGTAAAGGATGGTGCCGGTGGAGAACACGCGCGGGCCCACCATGCGCCCGGCCTTCACCAGTTCGCTCTGCGAGAACACGAACTCGGTGGTGGCCGAGGGGTCGTGCATGGTGGTGATGCCGAAGGCCAGGTTGGCGTGGTAGGTCCAGTTCTGCTGCGGCACCACGCCCTGGCCGAAGTGCGCCGCGTGTGCGTGCGCGTCGACGATGCCGGGGAACACGGTCTTGCCGGCCACGTCCACCTCGCGGGCGCCGGCCGGGATGGCCACTTCGCCACGCTTGCCCACGGCCACGATGCGCTCGCCGCGCACCACGACCACGCCGTCCTCGATCACTTCCTCGCTGTTTTCGGCGTCGCGCATGGTCACCACGCGGCCGCCCACCAGGGCGAAGGTGTCGGTGGGGCGGTCGCTGTCCACGCGCAGGCCCACCGGCAGACCGGCGTCGGCCTTGGCCGCGCCCAGGGCGCGGCTGTGGTAGCGGTCGCCCACCATCCAGTGCACCGACTTCGAATCGGCCGACCAGTGCAGGTAGCTGCCCATGTCGGTGCCCAACGCGGTCACCGGCAGGGCCTTGGTGTCCTTGTTGAGCTCGATCGGCGCACCGGTGGCCGGCAGCGGCGCNNCGTTGAAGAGCTCCGTGAAGGCCACCGACTTGCCGTCCGGGCTGATCGCCACGTGGTCCACGTATTTGAGGTTGAACACCTCGCGCGGCAGTTCGCCGGCCAGGCCCACGCTCATCAGCTTCTTTTCCAGGCCGCCGCCGGTGAGGAAGTAGACGCGCTTGCCGTCGGCCGAGAATTGCGGGTCGGCGCCGTTCTTCGCCACCTGCACCGCTTCGCCGCCGGCCGCCGGCATCACGAACACGCCGCGCACGCCGCTCCACAGGCTGCCGGTGAGGCCGCTGCCGCCCTGGCGCGAGTACACGATGCGGCTGCCGTCCGGCGAATAACGCGGGCCGTAGTAGAAGCCCGGCTGCGTGGTGAGCGCGCGCGACTGGCCGCTGGCCAGGTCGAGCTCGCGGATCGCGCCCATGTTTTCATCCGACCAGGTGGTGTAGAGCAGCTTGCGGCCGTCGGGGCTGAAGCTGGGCTGGTACTCGAAATTGGCCGCATCGCCGGTGAGCCGGCGCGGTTCGCCATTCGGCAGCGCCTTGGTCCAGAGCTGGCCGACCGCGTGGAAGACCAGGGTCTTGCCGTCCGGGCTGGTGGCGACGTCGCGGATCATCTTCGGCGCGAACGAATCGCCGTCCAGCGGCTGGGCGAAACGCAGGGCCGGCAGCACGGTCTGCTCCACTTCGGCGGTGAACGGGATGTTCGCCGGCGCGCCGCTGGCCATGTCCACGCGCCAGAGCTTGCCCTGCGCCCACACCACCACGGCCTTGGAATCCGGCGTCCAGTCGAAGTTGGGGTAGGGGCCGAAGATGGCCCAGGCTTCCTGCTGGTCGTGCGAGAGGCCGTCCCACACCGGGCGCGCGTGGCCCGAGGCCAGGTCGAGCACGTGCAGCACGGACTTGTCGCGCACGCGCTTCACGAAGGCCAGCTGCTTGCCATCGGGCGACGGCTGCGGGCGCACCGCGCCGCCGGCGCTGCCGACCACGGTTTCGATCTCGCCGGTCTCGCGGTCCAGGCGCTTGATGGCGTAGATCACGCCGTGCACGTTGCGGTTGTATTCGAAGGCGCCGCCCGGGCTGACGTCTTCCGAGAAGTACACATAGCGGCCGTCCGGCGACACCGCCGGTTCGCCCAGGTCCTGCTGGTCGTTCTTGCGCTTGGTGAGCTGCAGGCCGGCGCCGCCGTCGCGGTGGTAGAGCCACAGTTCGCCGGCGCCCAGCGAGCGCTGGGAAGTGAAGTGCTTGCGGCCCACCAGGTACTGGCCGTCGGGCGTCCAGGCCGGGTTGTTGAGCAGGCGGAAGTCTTCCTTGGTCACCTGCGCGGCGCCGCTGCCGTCGGCCTTCATGCGCCACAGGTTGTTGCCGCCGCCGCGGTCGGAGGTGAAGGCGATTTCCTTGCCGTCGGGCGAGAAGCGCGGCTGGATGTCCCAGCTGGCGCCGCGGGTGAGGCGTCGCGCCGGGCCGCCGGCGGCGGGCAGCACGTACAGGTCGCCGAGCATCGAGAACACGATCTGTTGGCCGTCGGGGCTGACGTCGAGGTCGAGCCAGGTGCCTTCGTCGGTGCTGAAGCGCACCACCTTGCCCTTGGCGTGCGTGGCGCCGACGTCCCACTTGGTTTCCGCCGCGCCGGCGGTGGCGCCGGTGGCGAGGGCGAGGCTGAGTGCGAGGGCGAGCGGGCGAGGCGACAGCGACATGGACGGCTCCGGTGCAGGAAGGAAAGGCGGGAAATTCCCGATGCTAGGCCAATCATCGCCCGCGCTCCCCCGGCCAGAGGTAACGGCAGGGTGAAAGCGTGAGGTGCTTGGCAGCTTCGCAAGCCCGCGGCGGCCTTGGCTTGTAATGGTGGCGCGGCTGCCGGAGAGTGGCGCCATGCGTACCCCCCGACGCCCCCGACTGGCTGTCCCGGCTGCCCTGGCCCTGGGGCCGGGGGCGGCTTTGCCGGCGCTGGCCGCGGCGGGCGACTGGCAGGCGTGGTCGGCCTGGGGCCTGGTGGGCGCCACCGTCGGCGTCGCCGCCGCGATCGGCATCTGCGGCTACAACCTGCGCGGCCGGATCGCCGCGCACGGGCCGTGGTGGCGGCATGCCCTCGCGGCCCTGGCGCTGGCCTTGGCCGCGCCGTTCCTGCTCCGGGTCCAGCCCTGGCTAGTGGCGGCGGTGGCGTTGGGCTTGCTTTACTGGGGTTTGTGGCGCGCGCTGCGGCTTACCCGGCACATGCGCCAGTCCCTCGACGAACACGCCCACGCCCGCGCCGAAGCGCGCCGCGCCAAGGCCGATTCCGAACGCGATGCGCTCACCGGCGTGCTCAACCGCGGCGCCTGGCGCGCGCGGCTCGAGCGCCTGGCCGAAGACACCCAGCAGGACGGCCGGCCGCTGTCGGTGCTGTTCTTCGACATCGACCTGTTCAAGCTCATCAACGACAGCCTGGGCCACCAGGTCGGCGACGACTGCCTCAAGGCCGTGGCCAACACCGTGGCCGCCGAGCTGCGCGGCGGCGACATCCTGGGCCGCCTGGGCGGCGAAGAATTCGCGGTGGCGCTGCCCGGCGCGCGTCGCATCCACGCCATCGCCGTCGGCGAGCGCGTGCGCATGGCCGTGCAGAAACACTGCCAGGTGGTGGGCGAAGAAGTGGTGGAGCTGACCGTCAGCGTCGGCGCCGCTGAATACCTCGGGCCGGAGGAATCCTTCGACGCCCTGATGGACCGCGCCGACCGCGCCATGTACACGGCCAAGGGCTCGGGCCGGAACATGGTGGTGGCCGACGCCGCCACCCCGCCCGGCGCGCACTAGCCGCGCTCAGCCGCGGCGCGCGCCCTCGGGCAGCGAGGCCAGGCGGGCCATCTCGTGGGCGTCCAGCAGGCCCGGGTCGTCGAGGAAGGCCAGCGCGAAATCGAAGGCGTCGTTGCCCCAGAACACCTCGCCGTCCACCACCAGGCTGGGCACGCCGAACACGCCGGCGGCGATGGCGGCTTCGGTGTTTTCGCGCAGCCGCGCCTTCACTTCCGGCGCCGCGATCGCGGCCGCCACGTCGGCGATGCCCAGGCGCTGGCCCAGCGGCGCCAGCGCGGCGGCGTCGTCGGCCGCGCGGCCTTCGGCCCAGATCCAGTCGAACACCGCGGTGATGGCTTCCGGCGTGTTGCCCGCCGCCAGGCACAGCCGCAGCGCGGCCAGCGGGTTGAACGGGTGCGCCGGCGGGAACACCAGCGGCATGCCCTGCAGGCGCGCCAGCCAGGTGACGTGGCGGTAGGTGAAGAGCCGCTTGCCGGCAATCTCGGCCGGGCCCTTCTGGCCGTGGTGGCCCAGCAGTCCGGCCAGCAGCACCGGCCGGAAATCCACCGCATGCCGCCGCGCCAGCTCGCGCACGCGCGGCCACTGCAGGTAGGCGAAGGGCGAGATCGGGTCGAAATACCAGGCGATGCGGCTCATGCGGCCGCGGGCCCCGGCCACAGCGCCAGCACCAGGCCGATCAGGGTGAACTGCAGCGTGTGGTAGCCGGCGTTGATGGCGAAGAGCTTGAGCGACTTGCGCTCGAACAGGTAGTTGATGCCGAAGCTCGACGCCACCCAGAACAGCCCCGCCGACGCACCCGCGCCCACGCCCAGTTCCAGCGAGGGCCGCGGCCCCAGGAACAGCGCGAACACGAAGGCGGCCGCGAGGCTGAGCACGAAGGCCAGGCCGAAGATCAGGGCCATGTTGCCGCCGGCCAGGGTTTCATCGCTCAGGCCGGTCTCGCGCTGCCAGGCCTTGCCGAACAGCACCGGCGAATACCACAGCCCGCCCAGCACGAAACTCGAAACGGCGGCCACCAGGACCGCCCACACGTTGAACTCGGGCATCACGCTCCCTCCCCAGGGTGGACGGGCGAATCGTGAACCCGCGCCGCCACCCCGGCAAGTGCCCGGTCAGCCGCCCGGATAGGCGCGGGGCAGGGCGCCGGCGGGCGCGAGGTAGCGGTCGCGCAGTTCGGTCTGGCGCGAGCGCATCGAGGCCGGCTTGCCCTCGAACCACACCTGCTCGGCGAACGTCGACACCTCCAGCGGGTCGCCGCTCCACAGCACCAGGTCGGCCCGCTGGCCCACTTCGATGCGGCCGCGCTGCTGCAGCCCGAAGGCCTGCGCCGGCACCGAGGTCAGGCCGGCCAGCGCCGCGTCCCAGGGCAGGCCGTGCGCCACCGCGTTGCCTGCCAGCTGGCGCTGTTTGCGGGCGTTGTGGGTGGCGTCGCCGCGCTGCGAGAAGCCCACGCGCACGCCGGCCCGGTGCAGGCGCGCGGCGGTTTCCAGGCTCGAGCCCAGGCCGTCGAAATTGCCCGGCAGGTTGGCGAGCGCATCCACCAGCACCACCGCGTTCGCGGCCTTGAGCTCGGCGGCCACGCGCCAGGACTCGGCGCCACCCACGATCACCGGCGCCATGCCGTTCTTCTTCGCGAAAGCCAGCACCTGGCGGATGTCGGCGGCGCGGTCGACGTGGAACACCACGCGGCCGCCGCCGAGGTATTTCGCCACCGCGGCGCGGCCGGCGCGCGTGAGCAGGCCGTCCGAGGTACCGCTGCGCGCTTCGGTGACGGCCTGCTCGAGCAGCATCCACTGGCCCGCGCGGCTGCCGCCGGAAAGCGGCGAGCTGTCGCTGCCCAGGTTCACGAACAGGCTGCGCGTGCCCGGCAGCGCCGCGTCGTAGCGGCCATCGAGCAGCACCGCGCTGCCCTGGCCGGCGACGAAGCTGCCGCCCGGCAACGCCGACGGCGCCAGCACGGTGAAGGTGATGCCTTCCACGCGGTTCACGCCGATGGCGGCCGAGTGCGGGTTGAAGGCCACGTCCACGTCGAACTCGGGGCGCCAGGACGAACCCTCGTGCGCCGGCTGCATGGCGCCCAGCGCCAGGCCGCCATCCACGGTGGACGGTTCGCCCGACACTTCCTCGATGCCCAGGCCGGTGAGGCCGCCGAACAGGCCGGGCGTCAGCGGGCGGCCCTTGGCGTCCACCACGGTGACGCCCGCGGGCGCGGCCAGGCCGGGGCCGACGGCGCGCACCACGCCCCCCTGCGCCAGCACGTCGTGGTTCTTCAGGGTGCCGGCGGCGCCGGCGGTGTGCACGGTGGCATTGCGGACCAGCAGGTCCTGGGCGGCGGCCGGCAGCGTGGCCAGCAGCGCGATGGCGAGAATCAGGCGCTTCACGGCGACACCTCCTGGCCCAGCATGAAGTCGGACACCGGCTGGCGCGCCGGATCCTTGCGGTCGTAGAGCAGGGCGCCGTCCACGTACACCTTTTCGGCCAGCGCGTACACGGAGAACGGGTTGCCGTTCCACAGCACCACGTCGGCCATCTTGCCTTCGGCCAGCGTGCCGGTGACGCCGTCCACGCCGATCGCCTTGGCGGCGTTCGAGGTGAGCCAGCGGATGGCGTGTTCGGGCGGCAGCGACAGGCCCAGGCGTTCGCCGCGGCCCATCACCTTCGCCGCTTCCTGGTTCAGGCGCTGGATGCCTTCGGAGGAGTCGGAATGCACGATGGCGCAGCTGTTCTTCGGCCGGTCCACCAGCGCGATGTTTTCCTGGATGCCGTCGTAGGCCTCCATCTTGAAGCCCCACCAGTCGGCCCAGAGCGCGCCGCAGATGCCTTCCTCGGCCATGCGGTCGGCGAGCTTGTAGGCCTCGACGCCGTGGTGGAAGGCGGCGATCCTGAAATCGAACTCCTTCGCCAGGTCCATCATCAGCGCCATCTCATCGGCGCGGTAGCAGTGGATCTGCACGCTGATCTCGCCGCGCAGCACGCCGGCCAGGGTGTCCAGGCGCAGGTCGCGCGCCGGCGGCTCGCCGTTGCCGGCGCCCTTCTTCTTGCGGCCTTCGCTGCGCTGCGAAGCTTCGTACTTGTCCCAGGCCTGGCGGTACTTCTGCGCCTCGATGAAGGCGGCGCGGTAGCCGGCCAGGTTGCCCATGCGGGTCATCGGCGACTGGCCGCGGCCGCCATAGACGCGCTTGGGGTTCTCGCCGCAGGCCATCTTCACGCTGTGCGGCGCGCCCGGGAACTTCATTTCCTGCATGGTCACGGCGGGCACGTTCTTTAGCACCACGCCGCGGCCGCCGATCAGGTTGGCCGAGCCGGGCAGGATCATCATGGACGTGACGCCGCCGGCGAGCGCCGCGGCGAAGCCGGGGTCCTGCGGCCACACCGCGTGTTCGGCCCAGACCTGGGCGGTGACCGGCGCGGTCATCTCGTTGCCGTCCTGGTGCGCCAGCGCGCCCGGCGCCGGGTACACGCCCAGGTGCGAGTGCACGTCGATGATGCCGGGCGTGACCCACTTGCCGCGGCCGTCCACCACGGTGGCGCCCTCGGCCTGGAGGTCGGTGCCGACCGCGGCGACCTTGCCGCCCTGCATCAGCACGTCGGCGCCCTCCAGGCGCCGACCGTCGCCGGTGAGCACGGTGGCGTCGGTGATCAGCACCGGGCCGGACGCGACCGGCTGGTAGGTGCTGGGAAAGCTGGGCGCGGCCGCCGGCGACAGGGCCGGCAGGGCGAGCAGGGCGGTGGCCAGCAGGCTGGCCCGGAATCGTGGATGCATCGTGGTCTCCCCCGGTGAAGCAGCCACCCTAGCCTTGCCCGGCGCGGCTTGCCAAGGGGTCGGGGCCTGGGTTCACCGGCCGCGTGGCAGAATGGTGACGCAGTACGGATAAAAAGAACAAAACGGAGATCACGACAAGATGAAAGACAAGAACGAAATCGTCAGCAACTGGCTGCCGCGCTACACCGGCGTGCCGCTCGAGGCCTTCGGCGAGCACATCCTGCTGACCAACTTCGGCGGCTACCTCGCNNACGCCTCACCGGCGCCGAAGTGCTGGGCCGGGACCGGCCCATGCCCAGCGCCACGTCCGACGGCATCACGCTCATCAACTTCGGCATGGGCAGCGCCAACGCCGCCACGGTGATGGACCTGCTCTCGGCCATCGGCCCCAAGGCCTGCCTGTTCCTGGGCAAGTGCGGCGGCCTCAAGCGCAAGAACCAGCTGGGCGACCTGGTGCTGCCCATCGCGGCCATCCGCGGCGAGGGCACCAGCAACGACTACCTGCCGCCGGAAGTGCCGGCCCTGCCGGCCTTCGCCCTGCAGCGCGCCGTGTCCACCATGATCCGCGACCTCGGCCACGACTACTGGACCGGCACGGTGTACACCACCAACCGCCGCGTCTGGGAGCACGACGAGGCCTTCAAGGAATACCTGCGCAAGCTGCGTTGCATGGCCATCGACATGGAAACGGCCACGGTGTTCGCGGCCGGCTTCGCCAACTCGATTCCTTCGGGCGCGCTGCTGCTGGTGTCCGACCAGCCGATGGTGCCCGAGGGCGTGAAGACCGAAGCCTCGGACCGCAAGGTCACCGAGCACTTCGTCGAGCGCCACATCCAGATCGGCATCGAAGCCCTGCGCCTGATCCGGCGCCACGGCAAGTCGGTGAAGCACCTGCGCTTCGACTGAGGCGCCGCCGCCCGCGCGCGCCTAGTGCGCGTGCGGGTGGGGGTGTGCGTGGTCGTGTTCGCCGTGTTCGTGTTCGTCGTGCCCGTGTTCGCCGCAGGCCGGCTGGGCGCAGCGCGCGGCTTCCATCTGCAGCGTGGAATGGCCGATGCCGAAACGCTCGCGCAGCAGCGCGGCCAGGCGGCGGCGCAGCACGTCGGAGTCCACGCCTTCGGCCACGTCCACGTGTGCGCTCAGCAGCGGCTGCTGGCTGCTGAGCGACCACAGGTGCAGGTCGTGGATCGACGCCACGCCGGGTTCGGCCTGCATCGCCGCGCGCACGCCGTCCACTTCGATGCCGCGCGGCACGCCTTCGAGCAGCAGGTGCCCGGCCTCGGACACCAGGTGCCAGGTGCGCGGCAGCACCCACACGCCGATCAGCGCCGCCAGCAGCGGGTCTATCCAGCTCCAGCCCGTGTACCAGATGGCCAGCGCGCCCAGGATCACGGCCACCGAACCGAGCATGTCGGCCCAGACTTCCAGGTAGGCGCCTTTCATGTTCAGGCTCTCGCCGCTGCCGGCCTTCAGCAGCCGCATGGCCACCAGGTTCACGGCCAGGCCCAGCGTGGCCACCACCAGCATGGTGCCGCTGGCCACGGGGTGCGGCGTCAGGAAACGCCCGATCGCTTCCCACAGGATCCAGCCCGCCAGCAGGAACAGCAGGGCGCCGTTCGCCAGCGCGCCCAGGGCTTCCATGCGGGCGTAGCCGTAGGTGCGGCGCGCATCGGGCGGCAGGCGCGCCAGGCGCACGGCGGCGAGCGCGATGGCGAGCGCCAGCGTGTCCGAACCCATGTGCGCGGCGTCGGAAAGCAGGGCCAGCGAATTGCTGAGCCAGGCGCCCACCAGTTCCGCCACCAGGAAGGTGATCGTCAGCGCCAGCGCCCAGCGCAGCGGCTTCTCGTGGCGGATGTTGTCCAGCCCGTGGTCGTGGCCCTGGCCCATGTCAGCGGCGGCCTTCATCGAGCAGGGCCTGCAGGTCGGGCGGCACCGGCATGGGTTTCACCGCGCTGACGTTGGCGCCGCCGGTGTTGCCCACCGGCACCCAGATNNCAGCATACCGAGGTGGCTGCGCACGTGCAGGCGCGTGGAACGCTGGCCCAGCACGTGGGCGCGTTCGAGGTGTCGGAAGGCGAGCTCGAGGTTTCCCTGCGCGCGCGCGGCCGCGGCGAGGGCCCATTCGTGCTCGAAAGCGGCGCGGAGCGTCACCAGTTGAAGACGAAGCCCACCACGTCCGGCGCGTCCTTGCCCTCGGTGAAGCGCACGTTGCACTCCACGATCTGCTTGACCTCGGAAGTCAGGCCCGGCTCGATGGTGATCGGGCCGGTGAGGAAGAACTCGCCGTTCGGCGCCGACTTCATGCTGGCGGCGAGCGCCGTGGTGTCGAGTTCGTAGAGTTTGCCGTCGAGCCGCGATTCCGCCGCGGCCTTGCAGGCCTGCGCGGCGAGTG
>DNNT01000151.1 GCA_003497545.1 Arenimonas sp.
TATGTTCTCTGACCCCATTTTCGGGGCCCCGTTTTTGGCTCAGCTTTGGGGGACGGCGATGCAGGTGCCGCTGGGGATGTCGCAGCGGGCGCTGGAATCGCACTGGTCGCTGCTGGCGCAGCGGTCGCGGCACAGGCCGCTGGTGGCATTGCAGGTGTAGGCACCGCAGGATTCGCTGGCGCCGGCGGTGGTGCGGCTTTCCGAGGGCGAGGCGCAGTAGGCGCGCACTTCGCTGCCGCCGAGCGCGGTCATGGCTTCGATGCGGGCCTGCAGGCGGGCGTTTTCCTCGCGCAGCTCGCGGTTCTTCTCGCGCAGGCGCTGGATGACGGCGTCCTTGTCCACCTCGGTGGCCTGCACCGGCGCGACGACGGGCTCGACGGGGCGGCGAAGCACAGCGGCCTGCTGGGCGCTGGCCAGCGGGGCGAGCAGGGAAAACACGGCGGCGAACAGCAAGGCTCTGGCGTTCATGGCGGGTCTCCGGGCGGCCGGGGCGGCCGCGCGGACATCCTACGCCCGGCTCAGGCGCCGCAACACTTCTTGTATTTCTTGCCGCTGCCGCAGGGACAAGGGTCGTTGCGCTCGGGCGCGGCGGCGCGGCGCACGGGTTCGCGCGGAGTCAGCGATTCGATCCGGTGCACGTGCAGGTCGTGCAGCATGTCCGGCAGGCTGGCGTGGATTTCCAGACGCTCGCGGTAGGGCAGCGGCACCGGCGCGCCGCCTTCGGTTTCCGGCGGGTAGCTGCCGACGGCCAGGGCTTCGATGTAGTCCTCGACCTCGCCGATCCAGTCGTCCTTGGCGATCCAGGCGTCCCATTCGGCGTCGCGCAGGGCCATGCCGTCGAGGAAGCCGCCGGCCCAGGCGGCGCCGATGTCCACCTCGTCGCCGTGTTCGGCCTCGGGGTCGTCGGGCAGCCACCAGAACAGCGCGCCTTCCACCGTGAGTTCGTCGCCGGGCGTGCGCACGCGGCGCTGGGCGGTTTCCCAGGCCAGCATCAGCAGGGCGGTGGCGGCGGCCTCGTCGGCCGGGCCTTCCCAGCGCGGCGGCGCCTTGCCCCAGACCAGCGGCAGCCATTCTTCCGGCGCCACGGTGCCCGGGCTGACCGCGATCGCGGTGAGGAAACCGTCGAGCTGCTCCAGGCCGTAGCCGCCGAAGGGCACGGCGCGCTGCTCGAGCAGGCGGTCGAGTTCGTCGATGCGCGCGTCGTCGGCGCGGAACCAGTCGGCTTTCACGGTGGCCATGTCAGTACGCGAACTCGCGGAACACCGGGTCCACCGAACCACCCCAGGCGCCGTGGTACAGGGCCAGCTTGCGCTCGGCCGGGGTTTCGTTGGCCATGGCGAATTCAATGAGCGGCTCGAGGAAAACGGCCTCGCTGGCACCGGTGGCGTTGAGGCGGTTGCGGCGCGCCAGGCCCTGGCCCGAGATCTTCAGCGCCTCCAGCGCCAGCTCGCGCACCGTGGCGCCGCGGAACGGCAGCTTGAGCGCGTGCTTGGGCACGCCGTCGCGCAGCGCGTGGCGTTCCTCGCGGCTGAAGTCCTTCACCAGGTCCCAGGCCGCGTCCAGCGCCTCGCCGTCGTAGAGCAGGCCCACCCAGAACGCCGGCAGCGCGCACAGGCGGTTCCAGGGGCCGCCGTCGGCGCCGCGCATTTCCAGGTACTTCTTCAGGCGCACTTCCGGGAAGGCGGTGGTCATGTGGTCGGCCCAGTCGCGCATTGTCGGAAGCTGGCCCGGCAGCTCGTCGAGCTCGCCACGCATGAACTTGCGGAAGCTGCGGCCGCTGAGGTCGATGTATTCGCCGCCGCGGTAGCTGAAGTACATGGGCACGTCGAGCAGGTAGTCGACGTAACGCTCGAAGCCGAAGCCGTCCTCGAACACGAAGTCGAGCATGCCGGTGCGGTCGGGGTCGGTGTCGGTCCAGATGTGCGAACGGTAGCTGAGGTAGCCGTTGGGCTTGCCCTCGGTGAAGGGCGAATCGGCGAACAGCGCGGTGGCGATGGGCTGCAGCGCCAGCGAGACGCGGAACTTCTTCACCATGTCCGCTTCGTCGCGGAAATCCAGGTTCACCTGCACGGTGCAGGTGCGGGTCATCATGTCCAGGCCCAGGTTGCCGCGCTTGGGCATGTACTCGCGCATGATCTTGTAGCGGCCCTTGGGCATCCAGGGCATTTCGTCGCGGCGCCACTTGGGCTGGAAACCCATGCCCAGGAAGCCGATGCCGAGCTCGTCGCCCACCGTCTTGACCTCGCGCAGGTGCGACATGGTTTCGCAGCAGGTCTGGTGGATGTTCTCGAGCATGGCGCCGGAGAGTTCCAGCTGGCCCGCGGGTTCAAGCGTGACCGAGGCGCCGGCCTTGGTCAGGGCGATCAGCTTGCCCTTTTCCTCGTAGGGCTCCCAGCCGAAGCGGGTGAGCCCGCGCAGCAGGGCCTCGATGCCGCGGTCGCCGTCCCAGGTGGGCGGGCGCAGGTCGTCGAGGCGGAAGCCGAACTTCTCGTGTTCGGTGCCGATGGTCCATTCGGCGTCGGGCCGGCCGCCCGAGGCGAGGTATTCGACCAGTTCGCGGCGGTCGGCCAGCGGGGTTTCCTTGGTATTGCTCGGTCCGGACACGGGGCGCGCCTTGAAGGGGTGGAAGCGATGTGCGGGCGCTGGCCTACAATCGCAAGGATGCGAATCCTAACCTGCGCCGCGGTCACCAGCGTCCTGATGGCGGGGATTCTCTGTTCCGGCCCGCTGGCGGCCCAGGGGCTCGAGCGCGGCAACGGCCCGGAGCCGTCCACGCTCGACCCGCACCGTTGCCCGGAAGTGGCCTGCGGCAACGTGCTGCGCGACCTGTTCGAAGGCCTGGTGGCCGAGGATGGCGGCGGTCGCCTGGTGCCCGGGCTGGCCGAACGCTGGGAGGTGTCGCCCGACGGCCGCACCTGGACCTTCCACCTGCGGGAAGGCGCGCGCTGGTCGAACGGCGAGCGGCTCGACGCGCCCCNNCCCCAGGTGCTGGCCAGCCTGCGCCGCGCCTTCGCGCCGGCCACGGCCGCGCCCTTCGCCGGCCACCTCGATGCGATCGAGAACGCCGGCGCGGTGCAGCGCGGCGAACGCCCGCCGGAACAACTGGGCGTGTCGGCGCCCGACGCCCGCACGGTGGTGTTCCGCCTCACCCGCAGCGCCGACCTGCCTCGGCTGCTGACGCTGCCCATCGCCTACCCCGTTTACCTGCCGGCGCTGGCCGAACACGGCGTGCAGCACACCCGCCCCGGCAAGCTGGTGTCCAACGGCGCCTACCAGCTGGCTGACTGGCTGCCGCAGGCCACGGTGACGCTCGAACGCAACCCGCATTTCCGCGAACCCGCGCCGATCCCGCGCGTGCGTTTCCACGTGACCGAAGACGCCGGCAGCGAACTGCGCCGCTTCGAAGCCGGCGGCCTGCACCTGACCGAAACCGTGCCGCCGCAGCCGCTGCCACGGTTGCGCGAACGTTTCGGCGGGCAACTGCGCATCAGCCCCTACCTCGGCAGTTTCTGGCTGGGCTTCAACCTCACGCGGCCGCCATTCAAGGACACACCCGCGCTGCGCGAGGCGCTGTCGCTGGCGGTGGACCGCGACATCCTGACCCGCCACGTCACCGGCCTGGGCGAACAGCCGGCCTTCGGCCTGGTGCCGCCGGGCACGGCCGACTACACGCCGCCGCTGCCGGCGATGGCGCGCGCCACGCAGGCGCAGCGCGAGGCGCGGGCGCGGGCGCTCTACGCGCAGGCCGGTTATTCGAAGGAAAGCCCGCTGCAGGTCGAGCTGCGCTACAACACCTCCACCCCGCACCGGCGCCTGGCGCTGGCGGTGGCGGCGATGTGGCGCGAAGTGCTGGGCGCGCGCGTCACGCTGCGCAACGAGGAGTGGAAGGTGTTCGTAGGCACGCGCCGCCAGCGCGTGGTGACACAGGTCTTCCGCGGCGGCTGGATCGCCGACGTGGACGACGCACGCAACTTCCTCGACAACTTCCGCGCGGGCAGCGCCTCGAACTGGACCGGTTACGCCGACCCGCGTTTCGACGCCCTGCTCGATGCCGCCGATGCCGCGCCCACGCTGGCCGGCCGCCAGCAGAAGCTGCGCGACGCCGAGGCCCGGCTGCTGGAGGCGCACGCGATCCTGCCGCTGTACTTCTACACCTCCAAGCACCTGGTGCGGCCCGAGGTGCGCGGCTTCGAGGCCAATGCGCTCGACCGCCACCCCAGCCGCTTCCTGTCGCTGGAGCCGGCGCCATGAAGGCCTGGCTGGGCCGCGGCCTGGAGGCGCTGCTGACGCTGTGGTTGCTGGCCACGCTGTGTTTCGTGCTGCTGCGCGCGGCGCCGGGCGGGCCCTTCGACGCCGAGAAGGCCGCGCCGCCGGAGGTGGAGGCGGCGCTGGCGGCGCAGTACCGGCTCGACCGCCCGCTGCTGTCGCAGTACGGCCACTGGCTGGGCGACGTGCTGCGCGGCGACCTGGGGCCCTCCTTCCAATATCCCGATTACACGGTCAACGAACTGCTGGCGGCCAGCCTGCCCATTTCGCTGGTGAACGGCGGGCTCGCGCTGGTGCTGGCGCTGGGGCTGGGCGTGCCGCTGGGCGTGTGGGCGGCGCTGCGCGCGGGCCGCTGGACCGACCGCCTGCTGATGTTCGGCGCGGGGCTGGGGCTGTCGGTGCCGAAGTTCGTGGCGGCGCCGCTGCTGGTGCTGGTGTTCGCCGTCGGCCTGCAGTGGCTGCCCGCGGGCGGCTGGGACGGCAGCTGGCGCAGCGCGGTGCTGCCGGTGGTGGCGCTGGCGCTGCCCAACCTCGCCTACTGCGCGCGGCTCACCCGCGCTTCGCTGCTGGACGTGCTGGGCGCCGACTACCTGCGCGCGGCGCGCGGCCGCGGGCTGTCGGAAGCGCGGCTGCTTTTCGCGCATGCGCTGCGCCCGGGCCTGCTGCCGGTGGTGGCGTGGCTGAGCCCGGCGCTGATCAACGTGGTCAGCGGCTCGGCCGTGGTCGAACAGGTGTTCGGCATCCCGGGCGTGGGCCGCTACTTCGTCCAGGGCGCGCTCAACCGCGACTACACCCTGGTGCTCGGCGTCGTGCTCGCCATCGGCGCCGCCATCGTGCTCATCAACGCCGCGGTGGATGCCCTGCGCGCCCTGATGGATCCCCGGCTCCGTGATGCTTAGGTTTTTGCCACGGATTTACTCGGATGAACGCGGATAAAAGACACGGATTGGGCAAGAAGAGAAATGGGGTCAGAGAACATATTNNTGTTCTCTGACCCCATTTTCGTGTTTGCTCTATCTGTGTTGACCCGCGTAAATCCGTGGCAAAAATCAAATCTCCAACCAACCGGAGATGACCGCCCGGGCCTCGTCCACGCCCAGCTTGGCGTCGGCGGAGAAGACCTGGGCGGTGGCGCGGTCGCCGAGTTCCTTGCGGACCTTGAGCAGGGTGTTGCCCTGTTCGCCGCGGCCGAGTTTGTCGGCCTTGGTCAGCAGGCAGTGTGCTGGCAGGTTGCGGGCGAAGGCGTAGTCGAGCATCTGCAGGTCGTATTCGCGCAGCGGGTGGCGGATGTCCATCACCACCACCAGGCCGGCCAGCGAGGCGCGCTCGTGGAAGTAGCGGTTGATGGTGCCCTTCCAGGCCTCGCGCATGGCCTCGGGCACCTTGGCGTAGCCATAGCCGGGCAGGTCCACGAGGTACCGGCCTTCGGCCACCTCGAAGTAATTCAGGGCCTGGGTGCGGCCCGGGGTCTTGGACACGCGGGC
The DNA here is from genome assembly GCA_003497545.1 of Arenimonas sp. Lineage (GTDB taxonomy): Bacteria > Pseudomonadota > Gammaproteobacteria > Xanthomonadales > Xanthomonadaceae > Arenimonas. The sequence continues at coordinate 5,751 of DNNT01000151.1, forward strand.
CAGGCCGTGCTGGTTGGTCAGCGCGTTCAGGGCGCTGGACTTGCCGGCGTTGGAGCGCCCTGCGAACACCACCTCCCGGCCATCGTCGGGCGGGAGCTGGCGCAGGGAATGGACGGAATTGATGTATTTGGCGCGGGCCAGGGGGTTCGACATCGGTCAGGCCGGGGCGGGAAAGGCGCCCAGCATGGCCTGACCGGGCGGCCATGACCAGCCTTGCGGCCCGCCGGCCCCCGCCTGAATTGACCGTTCACGGCGGCGGCTGGGATAATCCGCGCCTTCCTGCGCGCCCGCCGCGCAAGGCCCATTCCCACAGATTCCAGCGTTCCGGAGCAGCCCATGAAGTTCACGCGCATCCTTGGTGTCGCCATCGCCCTGGCAGCGTCCGCGGCCGTGGCCCAGGAGGCCGCCACCGTGACGCCCGCCCCCGAGCAGGCCCCGGCCCCGGTCGCGACGCTCGAAGCCGACAACACCGTCGCCAACCGCGGTGACGCCCAGGCCGGCGCCGGCAAGGCCGCCGCCTGCGCCGCCTGCCACGGCCTCGACGGCAATTCGGCCGACCCGCTGAACCCGAAGCTGGCCGGCCAGCACGAGCGCTACATCGCCCGCCAGCTCGCCCTGTTCAAGTCGGGCGAGCGCGACAACGCCATCATGCTGGGCATGTCGGCCGCGCTCAGCGCCCAGGACATGCGCGACATCGGCGCCTACTTCGCCAGCCAGAAGGTGCTCGCGGGCGTGGCCGACGACAGCGTGATCGCCGAGGGCCCGAACGCCGGCCGCAAGTTCTACGCCGTGGGCGAGCAGATCTTCCGCAACGGCAAGGCCGACGGCTCCGTGCCGGCCTGCGCCGCCTGCCATGGCCCCGCCGGCGCCGGCAACCCGGGTTCGGCCTGGCCGGCCATCGGTGGCCAGCACGCCACCTACACCGCCAACACGCTCACCGCCTTCCGCAACGGCACCGTCTGGGGCAAGGGTGCCAACGCCAACGCCATCATGTCGGCCGTGGCCGCCAACCTGACCGACGAAGAGATCCAGGCCCTGGCCACCTACCTGGAAGGCCTGCACAACATCGCCGACGCCCCGTCCGAAGAGGCGGTAGCGGCCTCGGGCCAGCCGCAGGGCTGACCCCTCTNNAGCGCCTGTTGCCCCTGCTGCTCGCCCTCTCCCTCGCCGCCTGCGCCGAAAAGCCCGCCGAGACCGCGCCTGCCGCGCAGCCGGAAGCCCCGGCCGCCGAGGCGCCCGCGGAAACCGCCGCGCCGGCCGCCGAAACGCCGGCCCCGGCTGAAGAAGCCACCGAGGCCGCCCCCGCGGAAAGCACCGAAGCCGCGCCGGCCGAAGAAGCCGCCGCCGAAACCCCGGCTCCGGAAGCGCCGGCCGCGCCCGAGGCGCCCGCCGCCCCGGCGGCCCCGGCCCTGGACCCGGCCAAGGCCCCGCGCCCGGGCGTCGACTACGAAGTCATGGCCGAGCCGCAGCCGACCTTCGGCCAGGGCGGCATCGAAGTCGCCGAGGTCTTCGCCTACACCTGCATCCACTGCGCCAACCTGCAGCCGGTGCTGAACCAGTGGAAGCCCAACATCGCCAGCGACGTGCGCTTCGTCTACGTGCCGGGCGTGTTCGGCGGCATCAGCGACAACTTCGCCCGCGGCTACTACGCCGCCGAGGCCATGGGCTTGGTCGAGAAGACCCACGACGCGATGTTCCGCGCCGTGCTGATCGAGCGCAGCTTCCAGACCGCGTCCATCGAAGAGATCGCCGACTGGTACGCCAAGCAGGGCGCCAACCGCGACACCTTCCTGTCCACCATGCAGAGTTTCGCCGTGACCGCCAAGCTCAACCGCGCGCGCCAGTTCGCGCTGCGCAGCGGCGTGCAGTCCACCCCGACCATGATCATCAACGGCAAGTACCGCGCCGTCGCCACCGGCGACCGCGGCATGCAGGGCCTGCTCGACACCGTCGACTTCCTGGTCGCCAAGGAGCGCGCGGAAGCCGGCCAGTAAGCCGCCACCGCAGCGACTGAACGAGGGGCCGCCCGTGCGGCCCCTTTTTTTTGCCTGCCCTTGTCCCCGCTGCGCCGCGGCCGCACCATCTGTCCATGGCCGACGCCCCGACCCAGACGCTGCGACTGCTGAGCGCCAACATCCAGGCCGGCTCCAGCACCCGCGCCTACCGCGACTACGTGACCCGCAGCTGGTCGCACGTATTGCCCAGCGGCAAGCGCCTCAACCTCGACAGCCTGGCCGAACTGGCCAGCAACTACGACCTGGTGGGCCTGCAGGAATCCGACCCCGGCAGCCTGCGCTCGGGTTTCACCAACCAGGCCGACTACCTGGCCGAACGCGCGCACTTCCCGTTCTGGAGCCACCAGCCGAACCGGCGCATCTCGCGCATCGCCGGCAGCGGCAACGCGCTGCTCAGCCGCCTGCAGCCCACCGACCTGCTCGACTATGCCCTGCCCGGCCGCATCGCCGGCCGCGGCGTGCTGCTGGCCAGCTTCGGCGAGGGCGAATCGGCCTGGCAGCTGGCCATCACCCATCTGTCGCTGGGCGTGAAATCGCGCCAGCTGCAACTGGGTTTCCTGGCCGAACTGCTGGCCGATTCGCCGCGGCTGGTGCTGATGGGCGATTTCAACTGCGACTTCGACGCGCCCGAGATGCGCGCGCTCTACCGCGGCACCGCGCTGGAACCGCCGCCGCACCGCATCGCCACATTCCCCAGCTGGGCTCCGCAGCGAGGCCTGGACCATGTGCTGGTGGGCGGCTTCAAGGTGCTCGACTACAAGGCCGTGCCGGCCGCCGGCTCCGACCACATGGCGGTGGGCGTGGAGCTGCTGCCCAAATGAAAGGTTCTTCACCCGAAGCCGGGATGGTTTGTTCGGTTCTTCACTAACCGACGTCCTGGCGCCGGCCCCACCGCGAANNCCTCGCCTTCACGGCGCGGCCGGTACGGGGCACCCGGTTGGCTGGACGAAGGGCCCGTGACTGCCCGCTCCGATGCTTGCGCGTGACGCTCGGGGGCCAAGGCGGCACATTTTTCTTGCGGATCAGGCTGGGCTAAATCGGTCCAGGCACCAACCAGGGCATGACTTGTCGTTCGCGTCCCTTCGGACGCGGGGTGTGGCGGCTTCGCCAGAATGGAAGATGGCCAGTACGAACCGGTTCGCCGCCCGGCGGCGGGGGTGGGTTCGAGGCGGGCACACCGATGCCTCCGGCGTCTGATCGAACTTGTCGGGCTTGGCGAAGAGTTTTTCGCCTCAGCCCCGCCCCCGCCGCCGGGCGGCG
>DNNT01000152.1 GCA_003497545.1 Arenimonas sp.
CACCTTCACCGATTCCTTCAGCACGCGGGTTTCGCCGTCCTTGCCCACCAGCTCGATGCGCAGGCTGCCGGCCTCGGCCATCGTGGCCGAACGCTCGCTGCCGTAGAAATCGCCGTCGTCCATGTGCGACACGTGCGACTTCGACGCCGCCGACCACTTGCCCATCTTGTGCGGGTGCTTGCGGGCGTAGGCCTTCACCGACTTCGGCGCGCGGCGGTCGGAATTGCCCTCGCGCAGCACCGGGTTCACGGCGCTGCCCATGGCCTTGCCGTAGCGGGCCTTGACGTCGGCTTCCGCGGCGTCCTTCGGCTCGTCCGGGTAGTCCGGCAGCGGGTAGCCCTGGGCCTGCAGCTCCTTGATGGCCGCCTTCATCTGCGGCACCGAGGCGCTGATGTTGGGCAGCTTGATGATGTTGGCCTCCGGCCGCTTGGCCAGTTCGCCCAGCTCGGCCAGGTGGTCGCCGATGCGCTGGTCCTCGCGCAGGCGGTCCGGGAACTGCGCCAGGATGCGCCCGGCCAGCGAAATGTCGCGCGTCTCGACGGCGATGCCGGCGGCGCCGGCGAAGGCCTGCACGATCGGCAGCAGCGACTGCGTGGCGAGGAAGGGCGCTTCGTCGGTGAGCGTGTAGATGATCTTGGGCGTATCGGACATGGACGTCGTCTCGTGAAAAACACCGGCCATTGTCGCGTTTCCGCCGCCCCCGGGCAAAACACGCCCGTGGGATGGATCAGTGCGCGGGCGTAGGGTCTGCGGGCGCCGGCGCGGCGGCCCAGTCGGCTGGCGTCAGCGGCGCCAGGCCGTGGGCCAGGCGGCCCTTGTCGCACTGCGGGCTGTGCCGGCCGAATTCCCACGACGGCTCCACCGCGCGGCACACCGAGGGCCGCTGCGGGTAGATGCCGCAGTGCCCGTCCACGCCGATGGTGCCGCGCAGCGCCACGCAGCGCGGGTTGGCGCCGTCGGTGCCGCGCATGGCCAGTTCGTGCCGGCGCAGCGGCACCACCAGTTCGGCGGGAGGGCCGTCGGGGTTGTCGGGTTGGGCTTCCGACCAGTGGAAGGAGACGCGGAAGGTGGCGCAGCAGGCGCCACAGCGGACGCAGGGATGGCTCATGGGGACGGAAGTTCGTCGAAAGCCGGGGTCGGGCCATCGCAGCGCGACGTTGCCGTCGCGCCGTGAGGGAGTTGGGGGTTATTCGATGCGGAAGTTGCGGGTTTCGGCCACGCGGTCGTTCACCGCGATCTCGACGCGGTAATCGCCGGCCGGCCAGGGCTCCGGCTGCGACAGGCGGAAGCTGGCCACGGTGGGCGCCTGCGGGGCCAGGTCCTGGCGGGCCTGGGCCACTTCGCTGCCGTCGGCGGCCAGCCAGCGGGCCGAGAGCACCAGGCCCGGGCTGCTGCCCACGCCCACCACCGCCACGTGCAGGGTGTCGGTGGCCTTGAACAGGTCCTTGGGCGCCGGCACCNNCGAAGGCGGTGCCCAGTTCCACCGCCACCACGCGGAAATCACCCGTGGGCAGGGGCGCGGCTTCGGGCGCCGCGTCGTCGCTGGCTTCCGCGGCCGGGTCCGGCGGTGCCGCGGCCGTGGCGGGCGGCTCGGCCTCGCCGCCGCAAGCGGCGAGCAGGAGCATCGTCAGCAGGGCGGTCGGCAGGGTCGGGCGCATGGGCGGGTCCGGTTACTGGCGGTTGGTGCGCGGGTTGCCCGGCAGGGGCAGGCCCGGGGTGGCCCGGAACGGGTTGATGTCCAGGCCGCCGCGGCGGGTGTAGCGAGCGTACACCGCCAGGCGGGTGGGCGAGCACTGGCGCAGGATGTCCATGAAGATGCGCTCGACGCAGCTTTCGTGGAAGTCGCTGTGCTGGCGGTAGCTCACCAGGTAGCGCAGCAGGCCGTCGCGGGCGATGCGCGGGCCGGCGTAGCGGATCTGCACGCTGGCCCAGTCGGGCTGTCCGGTGACCGGGCAGTTCGACTTGAGCAGGTGCGACACCAGCACCTCGTCGGCCTTGAGCTCGGGGTCGGACGACAGGAATTCCGGTTTCGGCGGGCCGTAATGGCTGATTTCCACCGGCAGGTCGTCGATGGAATCGCCCTCGAGGTTCTCAATGAGTGCGGCATTGCTGGAACCGGCCGGCGTAAGCACCACGCTCACCGGCGCGCCGGCGGCGGCCGAGAGATCGGCCACGAGCTGGGCGCGCAGGCTGTCGGCGTCGGCGAAACGCGCCATGGCGCAGCTGCCGAGGTAGAGCTTGAGGCTCTTGGACTCGATCAGGTTCGGCGACGCGGCGGGCACGCGCAACTCGGCCAGCGCGACACGCGGCTTGCCGCGGTTGTCGAGCCAGCTCAGCTCGTAGGCATTCCAGAAATCCACGCCCACGAAGGGCAGTTCCTCGCCGATGCCCAGCGCTTCACGCTGGCCGGCACGGGGGATGGGGAAAAGCAGGTTCGGGTCGTAGTCGGCGTTGTAGCTGACCGGCTTGCCCAGCAGGCTCGATTCGGGGGACGTCATGCCCGCCATTCTCCCACAACAAAAATGGGGTCAGAGAACATANNTTCTCTGACCCCATTTTCGGGGGCGTCTAGTCGATGTGAAGGTAGTCGAGGGCGACCTGGAGCATGGCGCGGGTGCCGACCTTCAGGGCCTGTTCGTCCAGGAAGAACTCGGGCGAGTGGTTGGACGGGGCCTTCAGGGCGTCCTGGCCGGCCGGGGTGGCGCCGACGAAGAAGAAGAAGCCGGGCACCTCGTTGGCGTAGTAGCTGAAGTCCTCGGCGCCCATGGTCAGGTCCATCTCCACCACGTTGCGGGCGCCCACCGCCTTCTCCAGGCTCGGCAGCACGCGCGCGGTCAGGCCGGGGTGGTTCACCGTCACCGGGTTGCCCTTGGTGTCGGGCACCTGCGCCACCACGGTGGCACCGTGCGCCGCAGCCACCTTTTCAGCCACGTTCTTGAGGTCGGCGAACACCGCCTGGCGCATGCCCTCGTCGAAGGTGCGGATGGTGCCGATCAGCTCCACTTCGTCGGGGATGATGTTGTAGCGGATGCCGCCCTTGATGGCGCCGAAGCTCACCACCACCGGCTGCTTGGAGATGTTCTGGCGCCGGCTGACGATGGTCTGCGAGGTGCCGATGATGTCGGCCGCGGCCACGATCGGGTCCACGCCGCCCCAGGGCCGCGAGCCGTGCGTCTGGCGCCCCTTCACCACGATGTTGAAGCGGTCCGAGGCCGCCATCAGCGGGCCGCTGCGGTAGCCCACCTGGCCGGCGTTGAGCGTGCTGAACACGTGCAGGCCGAACACCGCCTCGGGCTTGAAGCCGTCGAAGATGCCCTGCTTCAGCATTTCCTCGGCGCCGCCTTCCTCGCCATCCGGCGGGCCTTCTTCGGCCGGCTGGAACACGAACAGCACCTCGCCCGGCAGATCGGCCTTGATGGCGGCCAGCGCCTCGGCCACGCCCATGAGGATGCCGGTGTGGGCGTCGTGGCCGCAGGCATGCATCACGCCCACCGTTTCGCCGCGGAAGGTGGAGGTGGCCTTCGATTCGAAGGGCAGGCCGCTGCGTTCGGTCACCGGCAGCGCGTCCATGTCGGCGCGGATGGCGATGCGCGGGCCGGGCTTGCCGCCGCGCAGCACCGCGGTGACGCCGGTGGTGGCCACGCCGGTGCGCACGTCCTCGAGGCCGAGTGCGCGCAGGTGTTCGGCCACCAGCGCCGCCGTGCGCGTTTCGCGGTTGCCCAGCTCCGGGTGCTGGTGGATGTCGCGGCGCCAGGCCTGGACCTTGGCGTCGACCTTGGCGGCCATCGCCTCCACGTCGGGCGCCTGGGCGAAGGCGGGGCCGCAGAGCGCGGCGGCAAGGGCGGAAACAAGCAGCAGACGGCGCATCGGCATTCCCCTGGGATGGTGGGCCGATGCTAGCACCGCGTTGGCGGCGTGGGCGCCAGAGCGACGGCCATCAGGGTGGCCAGCAGGCACCAGCCGAGGTAGCGGAAGTCGGAGCTGGGGGAGAGCAGCACCAGTGGCAGCGCCAGCGCCCAGCCTGAAACGGCGACGGCGGCCACGAGGCCGTCGCCCGGCGCACGGCGCCAGGCCGCGAACGCGGCGAGGAGCAGCGAGGCCAGCAGGTAGGGCCAGGCGGCAAACAGCGGCGTGTCCACCGCGTCGTTGAGCACGGCCTGCAGCCCACCGTGCAGCGCGCCGGACGGCGGCGCCACCGCCGGATTGTCGCGCAGCGGCACGATGGTGGGCTGCAGCACCAGGTAATCCGGGTGCGCTTGCTGGCGGAATCCAAGCAGGTACGCCGTCACTTCCGCGCGGTGGGCGAAGTAGGCGCGCGGGTGCCGCAGCGGCAGCGACAGCCAGGCTTCGCGCAGCGCCGCGTACTCTTCCGGCGTGAACTCGGTGTAGAAATTCAGCCGCAGCTGGCCCGAAGCGAAGCTGGGCACGTTCACGAAAGGCGAAAAATCGCGGCGCAGGTCGGCCACGGTCAGGCCGGGCTCCACCCATTCCGGCGGGAACAGCAGTTCGTCTTCGGCGATGGACACCGCCGCGATGTCCCACATCGCCACCGCCGGCCACACCGGCATGGCGCGCGCGCCGGGCGCGAGGTTCGCGATCCACGACACACCCTGCACCGCGACGGCCAGCAAAACCGTCATCGCAGCCACGCGCAGGCCCCGCCCCGGCCACTGCCGCCACGCCACCCACGCCAGCAGCGGCAGCGCCGCCGGCAGCGCGTTGAGCCGGAAGGCCACACCCGCGCCCAGCGCCAGCACCGCCGCCACCCGCAGCGAAGGGCGCGGCGCGCGTTGCTCGGCGGCCAACAGCGCCACCGCCAGCGCGAACCACCCCATCATCCACAGGTCCTTCCAAAGGTGCGGCAGCAGCGCCAGCAGCGGCGGCCACGCGCCAATCAGGACCACGGTGCCCGCGCGCCGCCACGCGCCACCCCCCAGCGCCTGCGCGAACGCCGCCATCGCCACCCACCACAGCGCCGCCTGCAGCAGCAGCATGCCGCCCGGGTCGGGCAAGGCCAGGCGCGAGAGCTGCCAGATGCGCACCATCACCGGTGGATGCGCCGGGTCGAGTTCGCCGGTGCGCGCCTGCCACCACTGCCAGGCCGAATCCCAGCTCAGGTAACCCGGCCAGAACGCCAGCAGGGTGAACAGCAGCCCCGCCAGCGCCGCCAGCCAGGGCGCCGCGCGCTTCATGGCCGGTGCTCGCGCGCCAGGTATTCGGCGCTGCGCATCTCGATCAGGCGCGACGCGGTGCGCTCGAAGTCATGCCGCAGCTTCTCGCCGGCGTACAGCCACAGCGGCTCNNAGGCGCTGAGCAGCAGGTTCACGTTGCGGTCGTAGAGCTCGTCCACCAGGTGCACGAAGCGGCGCGCGGCGTTGTCGTGCGCCACGTCCATCACGGGCACGTTCGACAGCAGCACGGTGTGGAAATCGCGCGCGATCTCGATGTAGTCGGCCGCCGCGCGCGGGCCTTCGCACAGCGCGGAAAAATCGAACCAGGCGATGCCTTCCGCCAGCGCCCGCGCCGGGATCGGCCGGCCGTTCACCGCCAGCGGGCCCTGTTCGCGCGGGCAGTCGGCGGCCAGGCGGCCGAAGTGGTCGGCCAGGCCGCGCTCGGCCTCGGGGCCCAGCGGCGTCAGGTAGGTTTCGGCGCGGGTGAGCTGGCGCAGGCGGTAGTCCTGGGCGCTGTCGAGGAACACCACGTGGCAGTGCGCTTCCAGCAGCGCGATGGCGGGCAGGAAACGCGCGCGCTGCAGGCCGTCCTTGTACAGGTTCTTCGGTTCGGTGTTCGAGGTGGTCACCAGCGCCACGCCGCGCGCGAACAGCCGCTCGAGCAGCCGGCCCAGGATCATCGCGTCGGCGATGTCGGTGACGAAGAACTCGTCGAGCACCAGCAGCCGCAGTTCGTCGGCCAGCCCGTCGGCCACCACCGCCACGGTGTCGGCGGTGTCGTCGGGCAGGGCCTGGATGCGCGCGTGCACTTCCACCATGAAGCGGTGGAAATGCCAGCGCCGGCGCGGCACGCCCTCGAGCTGGTCGAACAGCAGGTCGTTGAGGAAGGTCTTGCCGCGGCCCACGCCGCCCCACAGGTACAGGCCCTGCACGGGCGCGGCGTTGCCGAGTTTCAGCCAGCGTTTCCAGGCCGGCGCCGCGCCGCGCGCGCGCAGCTCGCGGTGGATGCGGTCGAGTTCGGCCAGGGCCGGCTGCTGCGCCGGGTCGTGCTGCCAGCGGCCGGCGGCGACGCCGGCGGCATAGGCCACGGACGGCGGCGCGCCCGCCGCGGCTTCAGCCATGGCGCGGCGGCGGCAGGTTCTTGCGCACGCCGTTCTTCACCGCCCCGCGCAGGTCCATCAGGCGCCGGTGGAAGAAGTGGCTGGTGTCGGGCATGCGCACCAGCGTGGGCTTTTCCTGAAGGCCGTCGATCCAGTCGTAGACCTTCTGCGGTTCGACGATCTCGTCGGCCTCGGGCATCACCACCAGCCAGGGGCAGGGTGGCGGCAGCACGCCGGCGAAATCGCGCAGGCCCACCGGCGGCGCCAGCGAGATCATCTGCTTCACCGGCAGCTGGCGCNNGCAGGGCCACCCAGCTGCCGAAGGAAAAGCCGGCCAGCCACAGCGCGTCGTTGGGGCGCTGCTTGCGCACCCAGTCGGCCACGGCCACCAGGTCGAGCGTTTCGCCGCGGCCGTTGTCGAAGCTGCCCTCGGACTGGCCCACGCCGCGGAAATTGAAGCGCACCGCCGCCAGGCCCAGCTCGCTCAGCGCCCGGGCGGTCATGGTGACCACCTTGTTGTGCAGGGTGCCGCCGTCGGGCGGGTTCGGGTGGCAGATGACGGCCACGCCGGCGCGTTCCTGGCCCGGTTCGGGCAGGTCCACCATCAGTTCGATGCGGCCGGCCGGCCCGGCGATGAAGAGCGGGCCGGATTCGGTCGGGAAGGCGGGCACGGCGTCCATGCGCGGATGATAGCCCCTAGCGCGCCAGGTCGAGGCCGATCAGCAGCGGGTCGTGGTCGGACGCGCGCCAGGGGTCGCCGTCGGGATCGGCGCGGTAGTCGAACAGGCCGGCCTCGTCGGCATTGGCATGCCATTCGGCGGCGCCGCGCAGGCGCGGGGCCAGGCCCGGGTCGAGCAGGGCGTGGTCCAGGCGCGCCGACAGGCCGGCGAACACGAAGGAATACGGGCGCTCGAGCTTGGCCAGGGCGAAGGCGTCCTGCCAGCCCTTGGCACGCAGCTGGCGCAGCGGGTCTTCCTGGGCGTGGGCGTTGAGGTCGCCGATGACCAGGTGGCCCACCGGCTTGGTCCCGGTCGGGTCGGTGGCCAGCCAGGCGTGCAGTCGTTCCGCCGATTCGACCCGGGTGGCGTTGAAGCAGGCCTGGCCGTCGCCGGCGTCGGCGTCGCCGCCGGTGGCTTCGTCGCAGCCGCCCTTGGACTTGAAGTGGTTGGCGGCCACCACGAACACCGGCCCGTTGCCGGCGCGGAAGGCCTGCGCCAGCGGCGCGCGGCTGCGGTCGCGGAAGGGGCCGTCGGCCAGCGTGGCCGGGCGGCCCACCGGCGTGAAGCGGCTGGCGCGATAGATCAGGCCGACGCGGATGGGGTTGCTGCCCGGGCCGTCGCCCGCGTCCACGAAGCGCCAGTCGGAATGCGGGCCGGCGGCGTTGAGCGCGGCCACGAACTGCGCCAGCGAGGAGCGCGGGCCGAAGCCGTCGTTCTCGAGCTCCATCAGCGCCGCCAGGTCGGGCTGCAGCGCCTGCACGGTGGCCACCAGCTTGGCCTGCTGGCGCTGGTAGTCGGCCTGGCTGGCGGCGCCGCGCGCGGTGGGGAAGCCGCCGCCGCGGCCGTCGCCGTTGAACAGGTTGAGCAGGTTGAAGCCGGCGATGCGGCGGTCGCCGGGCACCTCGGGCGCGGGCGGGCGCGGCGCCTGTTCGACCCGGGCGATTTCCTCGGTGAGCTGCAGGCGGTAGCTGCCGAAGCGCTGGTCGAGCACGCCGGCGACGCCGTGCAGGGTGCTGCCGACGCGCAGCGGGTGGGCGTCGTCCTGGCCGGTGGACAGGAACCAGGGCGTGCCCGGGTCCTGGGCGCGGCGGCCGTCGTCGAGGCGCAGCATCAGCCGGGCGTTTTCGGCGGCGATGGCCAACGCGGCGGCGCCCGGGGGCGCGAGTTCGGTGGGCGCGAACAGGCGGCCGCCGAAGCTCACCAGCAGTTCGCCGTAGCGGCCCAGGGCGTCGTTGCCGGTCACCGTGAGCGGCGTGGCGATGGCCAGGCGCATGCCTTCGTAGCGCTCCCAGTCGCTGGCGGCGGCGGGCGCGGTTTCCAGCACCTGCGTGGTGGGCTTGCCGCCCCGGCCCAACACGTCGACGGTGCTCGGCTCGAGCGTGGTCAGGGTGGCCGAACCTTCGCCCGCTTCCACCACGGTGCCGGTGGCGCGCACGCGGTCGCCCTGGCGCAGGCGCGGCTGGGCGTCGGCGGGACGGGCCAGGAACAGGCCTTCGGAGGTGGCGGGGTCGTCGTCGGGCGTTTCCGACTGCAGGAAGACGCCGCCCAGGCCGCCGAAGGGAAACGCCACCACGGCCTCCACCGTGACCACGCGGCCTTCGAGCGGGCTGCGTTCGCCGCTGCCCTGGACCTGGGCGATGGACACCGGGCCGGCGGCGGCGCCGTCGGGCGGCGCGGCGTTGGCGGTGTCGGCCACCGGCGGCGTGCAGGCGGTGAGCAGCAGCGGGGACAGCAGCAGGGGCAGGCGGCGCATTTCGGGACTCCGGAAACGAAGACGCCGCCCGGAGGCGGCGTCGTCGGAAGGGCGTGGGCCCAAGCTTACTTCAGGTTGTCGACCATCCACTGCACGGTGGCGATGACCTGCTCGTCGCTGAGGTTGGGGTTGCCGCCCTTGGCCGGCATGACGCCCGCGGCGCCCTGGAAGCCTTCGATGGCGTGCTTGTTCAGGGTGTCCATGCCCTGGGCGATGCGGGTGGCCCAGGCGGCCTTCTCGAGCTTGGGCGCGCCGGCGGCACCGGCGGTGTGGCAGGCGCCGCAGAGGTTGGCGTAGATGACCGAGCCGTCCAGGGTGCCGTCGTAGGCCACCTGGCCGGCGCTGGCGGCGGCCGCAGCCGCGGCGGCCGCGGCCTGGGCGGCGGCGCCGGTGGAGCCGGCGTACACGGCGCCCACCGGGCGCACGCGCTCGGCCATGGCGCGTTCGGCCACCGGGTTGGGCTCCGGTTCCTGCTGGCTGTTGATGTACACGCCCAGCAGGATCAGGGCCACCGTCAGGCCGATCAGGAAGACGATGACCATCGAGAAGTGCTTGAGGAAAACCAGGTCGTGGTTGCGCACGGGATGTCCTGACAGAGGGCCGGAGCCCTGTGGATAAGAAGACGGCGATTATATCGGCCCGCTCCCGCCCAAGGAAGGCGCGGCGCCGGGCCTTCCTTCACGCGGCCCTCCCGTTGCATTCTGGCCCTTGGTACGCCGGCCCCACAGGGGGGGACAGGCACTGATGCATTACCAGCCGCTGGCTTTCCTGCAGGACACGGCCCCGGGCCGCGCTGGCCGCTGGGCGCTGTTCGCGCTGCTGGCCATGCTGGCCTGGCTGGGCTTCGAGCAGCTCTCGTCGCAGCTTTGGTTCCTGCCCGCCGGCCTGCGCCTGGCCCTGCTGTGGCTGGTGCCGACCCGGCGCTGGGGCTGGCTGGCAGCCTCGGAAATCGTCGGCCAGGCCATCAAGTCGCTGGTGCTGGGCTTCGACCTGCTGTCGCTGACCTTCCTGGCCGTGGGCGTCGCGCCGTGGTTCATCTATGCGGCGGTGGTGTACCTGCTGCGCGGCAGCCGGCCGCTGGCCAGCCTCGACAGCCCCACCCGCATGCTGCTGTTCGTGCTGGCCGGCCTGCTGGGTGCGGCGGGCGTGTCGCCGCTGCTGTGGATGTTCCTGGTCACCTACGAAATGAGCGTGGCCGACACCCTGGCCAGCATGTTCCGCTTCATGTACGGCGACCTGATCGGCCAGCTGGTGCTGGCGCCGGTGCTGGTGGCGGTGGCGCACGGCGCCCTGCTGCGGCAGTGGCGGACCGGCCTGTGGCGAGACCTGGGCGCGGTGGTGCTGGGCGCGCTGGCCATCTTCCTGCTGTTGCAGGCTTACGCCGACCTGGCGATCTACGTGCTGCTGCTGGCGTTCGCGCCGCTTTTCTTCCTGGGCTTCCGGCACGGCTGGGAAGGCGGTGCACTGGGCACCACCACCCTGGGCGTGGTGATCCAGGCGCTGGTGGCGGCCGGCGTGCTCACGGTGGACGTGACCATGCTGCAGCTGGTGCTGGCGGTGGTGGGCGGCGGCGCGCTGGTGCTGGGCGCGGCCAGCACCGCGTTGCGCGAAAGCCACAAGGCGCTGGCGCTGCGCCACGCCGAACTGGCCGCCAAGACCGAGGAGCTGGGCGCGCTGGCCGGCGAACTGCGCCTGGTCAGCCAGCGTCTGGTGCGGCTGGAAGAACAGGGCCAGCGCGAACTGGCCAACGAACTCGAATACGAACTGGGCCACGCCATCCACGCGCTGGGCACCCGCATCAGCCTGGCCTTCCGCGAGGTGCGCGACGAGCAGGGCACGCGTTTCCTGGAATCGCTGCGCGAGCAGGTGCGCGAGATCCAGGACAGCCTGCGCCGCGCCCTGCGCCAGCTGCGGCCGCCGCAGCTCGACACCCACGGCCTGCGCCAGGCGCTGGAAAACGGCCCGCTGCGCGAGATGCTCGACGACAGCGGCGTGGTGTTCGAAGCCAGCTTCGACGGCCCGGCCGACGCGCTGGGCGAAGACGCGCGCACGGCGGTCTACCGCATGTGCCAGGCGGCGGTGCGCGAAGCGGTGCGGTTGGAAATGGTGCGGCGCTTCGCGCTGCGGCTGGCGGTGTCGTCGTCGACGGGCGCGGGCCACGACGTGGCCCTGGGCCTGGACCTGGAATTTTCGCCCTACGCCCAGCACGTGCCGCCGCCGCAGCCGGTGCCCGGCATTTCCGACCGCGTGCTGGCCGAACACGGCAGCTACGACATCGAACCCATCGTTCACGGCCACCGGCACGAAGTGCGCTTCCGCGCCGCGCCGACGGGAACCGCATGAAACTGCTGTCGCTGGCGGTGCTGGCCTGTGCGCTGGCCGCCCTGCCGGCCGGGGTGGCGGCGAAGAAGGTGGCCGTCAAGATCGAGACGTCGTCGCCAACGCCGGACGCCGACGCACCGTTCATCGCGAAAAGCCTGGTGTTGGCGCCGGAGCGCGTGGCGGGCTTCGAACTGCGCGGCGCCACCGACTATCCCGGCCAGCCGCTGCTGGGCGTGAGCCTGAATTACGCGCACGCCGACCTGCCGGAAATGACCCTGCACCTGTTCGTCTACCCGATCGGCCGCGTGACGCGCGAACAGGCGCTGGCGCAGGTGATGCGGGAGGTGCGCGAGGGCATCGACATGCGCCTCGGGCAATCCCTCGACGGGCGCGTGGATTACGGCGAGGAAACCAGCCTGGACCTGGGGCGCGTGGAGGAAGACGGCTCCCTGCGTCCGGAATCCGCGCCGGCGGCGGTGCCGCCGCCCGCCGAAGGGGACGAGAACGCCCGGGTGCTGGCCGTATTCGCACAGGCCGATGACGACTTGTCGCCGCAGCGGGGCCGCGAACTGCCCCTGCAGCTGGCCTTCGACGGGCGCTCGATGGACTCGGTGGCGTTTGCCTTCTACCGCGGGCTTTACCTGTTCAAGGGCCGGGCCACGGTGAACGTGGGCGTGGTGCCGGCGGAAACGCTGCACCGCGTGGCGCGGCGCGCCATGGCGGTGCTGGTGCCGGCCATCGAGGTGCGCAACACCGGTTCCTGCACCAAGCTCGAGATCCAGGTGGACACCAAGGGCAGCGAGGACGCCATGCAGGAGCAGCTCCTGCGCGGCATGGCCGCCAGCCACCTCCGGGGCGAGCTGGAGAACTGCGCGGCCGAGCTCGACGCCACGGTGCCGCTGGGCATGCGGGCGCTGCCGCTGGAATTCCCGCCCGGCACCTGGCAGCAACCCTGAGGCCGCGCCGCCCGTAGGCGACGCGGCCGGTGCTTCAGAACACCCAGTTCAAACGCGCGTAATAGAAGGCGCCGTTGAAGCCGAAGGGCGTGTTGCCCACCGCGTACGGGAAGATGCCGTTGAAGGCGTTCGGCGCGATCACCTCGTCCGGGTAGGCGTCGGTGAGGTTGTCGGCGCCCACCGTGGCGGTGAGGCCGCGGTCGAAGCGGTAGCTCACCGCGGCGTCGAGCACCACCTCGCGGCCGAAGGTCTGGTCCAGGGCCGGGTTGGTGTTGTACGTGGTGTATTCGCCGTAGGCGGTGGCGCCGACGCGGAAACTCCAGGCCTCGCGGTCGTAGTCCAGGCCCACCACCAGCTTGTCCTTGGGCGAACCCACGGTGACGCGGCCGATCTCGGCACGGCCGATGCGGGTGAGGCCAAGCGCCACCTCGTCGAGCACCTCGGGGTTGGGCGCGATGCGGGTGATGTCGGTGTCGTTGTAGTTCGCGCCGACGGTGAGGTTGAGCTCGCCGCCGCCCAGGTCCCAGCGGTGGCTGCTGACCAGGTCGATGCCGCGGGTGCGGGTGTCGATGGCGTTGGTGAAGTAGCGGCCGCCGTCGGTCTGCGGGAAGCCGTTGGCCGCCAGGAAGGCGCGAACCGCCGGCCCACGCAGTTCTTCCGAAAGGATGATGCGGTCGTCGATGTCGATCTGGTAGGCGTCGAGCGTGACGTTCCAGTCGGGCGTGAACTGCAGGCCCAGGCCCAGGCTCAGGCTGGTCGATTCCTCGGCCTTCAGCGGCTCGGCGCCCAGCGCGACCGCCACCGGGTCGTTCACCGGGAAAGTGCGGATGTCGAAGGGCACGCCGGCCACGAACACCGTGGCGGTGGTCGAGTAGTACTGCTGGGCCAGCGTGGGCGCGCGGAAGCCGGTGCTCACGGTGCCACGCAGCGACACCACGTCGTTGAACACGTAGCGGCCCGAGAGCTTGCCCGAGGTGGCGTCGCCGAAATCGCTGTAGTCCTCGTAGCGCACGGCGGCGCTGGCCGAAAAGTTGTCGGTGAGGTCGGCCTCGACTTCGCCGTACACCGCCCAGCTGTCGCGCGAGACGTCGAGCGCGTTCGCCGGCCTGAAGCCCGGGAACACCTGCGAACCACTGCCGAAGTAACTGGCCGGTTCGCCGGCGGTGATGGCGTAGGTTTCCTCCTTCGCCTCGATGCCGGTGGAGAAGGTGACCGGGTAGGCCAGGCCCCAGTCGAAGTCCTTGCTCAGGTCGAGATTGGCCACGACCTGCCCGGCTTCGAGCCGGCCGGCGAAGAATTCGGTGGGGCTGGTGGGGCCGAGGTCGACGTTGAGGCTGTTGGCCACGTTGTAGTCGAACTCGTTGCGGCCCCAGCCCAGGCTGGCGTCCCAGCGCCAGCCGCCGGCCGATTCACCGCGCACGCCGGCGTTGAAGCTCTTGTCGGCCGATTCGGAAACGATCAGCGGCAGGTAGCCGTCGGGGTAGATGGCCAGGATGTTGCGGGCGTCGAGCGCGCGCCGGTAGAAGCCGCCGGCCTCGCCGTCGCGCAGCGACAGGTTGCCGAAGGCGTAGAGCTCGGCGCCGCCCAGCTGGCCGCCGGCGTTGAAGAAGAACAGCCGGTCCTGCACGTCGGCGTCGCCGAAGCGGTGGTTGAGGCGGTCGAACGTGGCTTCGCGCGGGTCGGGCTGGCCGCCCACCAGCGGGTACTGCTGGCGCGGGTCCAGGCCGGCGCGGTTGGTGGCGCCGCGGTCGCGGTATTCGGCCGAAAGCGCGACGAACAGGCGCTCGTCGCCCACCGAAGTGAAGGCGCCCAGGTCCACCAGTTCGCCGTCGCCCTCCTTGTGTTCGCCGTAGCGCGCGTCGAGGCTGCCCTCGGCGCCGGCGCCCTTGAGCACGATGTTGATGACGCCGGCGATGGCGTCGGAGCCGTACTGCGCGGCCGCGCCGTCGCGCAGCACTTCGATGCGGGCGATGGCGTTGGCCGGGATGGCATTGAGGTCCACCGGCGAACTGCCGCGGCCGACGCTGCCGTTGAGGTTGAGCACGGCGCTGCGGTGGCGGCGCTTGCCGTTCACCAGCACCAGGGTCTGGTCGGGCGCCAGGCCGCGCAGCTGGGCCGGACGCACGTGGTCGGTGCCGTCGGTGATGCTGGCGCGCGGGAAGTTGTAGGAGGGAATCAGCCGGGCCAGGGCCTGGTTGATCTCGGTCGAGCCCTGGCGCTGCACCTCGGTGGCATCGAGCACATCGATGGGCGAGAGCGATTCGGCCACCGTGCGGTCGGTGCGGCGGGTGCCGGTGACGATGATGGCGTCGAGCACGGCGGTGTCGTCGGCCGCGGCTTCTTCGGTGGATTCGTCAGCAGGCGGTGCGTCCTGGGCGCTGGCCAGGGGCGCGGCCAGGGCCAGCGCGATGGCGACGAGCAGGGGCGAACGGCGGAGCGGTGAAACAGGCGTGCGGGGCAAAACGTTCATCGGGGTTCCTTCTTCTGGAGGTGACCGACACGACGACGTTGCCCTGGATCCGGAGTGCGAAGGCAGCGCCGTCGCGGTCCGGGGGCTATTGGCTCAGCCGTGTGTCCCTTTCCGCGCAGGCAAGACGCAACAGACCCGGCAACAGGTCTCGGCGGCGCTCGCGGTGGCGGTGCGGAAGTTCATGGCCCACCGAGCATGCCGCCCGCCGCGAGGGCCTGTCAAAGCACGTGGATGCAACGGTGAAGCACGTCATCGGGAACGATTCATGTTCCGCAACTTGCCGCCGGCAAAAGAAAAACCGGCGGATCGGCGGGCCCGCTAACCGAATCCCAACATCCGCTTCAGTGTTCGTTTCGACGGCGGCGGACAACCTCGGCCCCGCAGTACCCCCCAACGTTCGCAAGGAGACAAACCCCCATGAACGCACTCAAGGCTTCCCTGCTCGCCACCGCCATTGCCCTGGGCTTTGGCGCCGCCACCGCCCAGGCCGAGGACACCCCCCGCACCGCCGGCCAGGCCATCGACGATGCCAGCATCACCGCCTCGGTGAAGGCCAAGCTGCTGGCCGACGACCGCACCAAGGGCTTCGACGTGAACGTGGACACCCGCAACGGCATCGTCACCCTCAAGGGCGGCGCCGATTCCCAGGCCGCCAAGCTCGCCGCCGGCCAGCTGGCCGGCCAGGCCGAAGGCGTGGTGCTGGTGAAGAACGAGCTCATCGTCGCCACGCCCGACACCGAGGCGCGCCAGGACGCCAATACCGCCACGCTCTCGGGCGAGGTGCGCGAGAAGATGGACGAGGCCGGCGACGGCATCGACGACGCCTGGATCACCAGCAAGGTGAAGACCCAGCTGCTGGCCGACGACCAGGTGAAGGGCACGCAGATCAACGTGGACACGAAGGGCAACGTGGTCACGCTGACCGGCACCGCGCCCAGCGCCGAGGCCCGCGCCAAGGCCATCGAACTGGCGAAGGCCACCCGCGGCGTGCGCGGCGTGGTGGCGAGCGAACTGCGCGTGGCCATGGACTGAGGCCACGCGCGAAACTCCATGTCAGAGTGGACGGGAGCGGCCGGACCTTCGGGTCCGGCCGTTTTCGTTGGCGCGGGCGCGCGGCANNCCCGCCACGCTGCGCGTGGACATCCAGCACGGCGGCGACGCCCGCACCGAACACTTCGCGCTCGAACGCGTGCTGGTCGAAGCCCTGCCCTGGCCCGGCAACCCCGCGCGCCCTGTCGACGACACCAACCGCGGCGTGAACCAGGTTCGCGTGCTCGACGCCGAAACCGGCGCGCTGCTGTATTCGCGCGGCTACAGCACGGTGTTCGCCGAATGGCGCAGCACCGCCGAAGCCGCCACGGTGCAGCGCAGCTTCCAGGAATCGTTGCGTTTCCCGATGCCGGAAAAGCCCGTCACCGTCCAGGTGCTCGCGCGCGACGCGGCCAACGCCTTCCAGCCCGTGTGGCAGGTGCGCGTGGACCCGGCGGCGCTGGACGTGGAGCGCGCGCCGGCGAAGGCCCCCGCCGAGNNCGCCATCCGCCGCAGCGGCGAGCCTGCCGACAAGGTGGACCTGCTGATCCTGGGCGACGGTTACGCGGCGAACGAGCTGGCGAAGTTCGAGGCCGACGCGCGCCGCCTGGCCGATGCGCTGTTCCGCGTGTCGCCGTTCAAGGAGCGCGCGGGTGATTTCAACGTGTGGGCGCTCACCGTGCCGCTGCCGGAAAGCGGCGTCACCCGCCCGTCCACCGGCCAGCACCGCGCCAGCGCCACCGGGCTGCGTTACGACATCTTCGGCAGCGAACGCTACGCGCTCACGCTCGACAACCGCGCCTGGCGCGACCTGGCCCAGCACGCGCCCTACGACGTGGTGGAAATCCTGTTCAACAGCGAAACCTATGGCGGCGGCGGCATCTTCGGCCAGTTCAGCACCGCCGCGGCCGGCAATGACTGGGGCGACTACCTGTTCGTGCACGAATTCGGCCACCACTTCGCCGGCCTGGCCGACGAGTACTACACCTCGCCCGTGGCCTATGAATCGGGCGGCGAGCGGCCCGAGCCCTGGGAGCCGAATGCCACGGCCGACCCGCGCGGCGGCAAGTGGCGCCACCTGATGAGCCGCGCCGTCCCGCTGCCCACGCCCTGGCCCAAGGCCGATTTCGAGGCCTACCAGCGCAGGAACCNNCCCGCCGCGCCGAGCTGCGCGCCCAGCGCCGCCCGGAAAGCGAAATGAGCCAGCTTTTCCGCGACGAGCAGGCCTTCGTGGACCGCCTGTTCGGCGCCGAAAGCCACCTGCACACCGTGGGCGCCTTCGAAGGGGCCAACTACCAGGCCACCGGCTACTACCGCCCGCAGATGAACTGCCTGATGTTCACCCGCCACGACGAGTTCTGTTCGGTGTGCAGCGAGGCGGTGTCGCAGATCATCGATCTCTACTCCCGCCCCGCCCCCGCTGTAGGAGCGGCTTCAGCCGCGACCCCGCCATGAACCAGAAAACCACCCCCCGTCTCGCCGACGACAGCCACCACCTCGCCGTCCTCATCGACGCCGACAACGCCCAGCCTTCCGTCATCGAAGGCCTGCTGGCCGAGGTGGCGAAGTTCGGCGTGGCCAGCGTGAAGCGCATCTATGGCGACTTCACCTCGCAGCGGCTGCAGGGCTGGAAGCAGGTGCTGCTCAAGCATTCCATCCACCCGGTGCAGCAGTTCGCCTATACCTCGGGCAAGAACGCCACCGACAGTTCGCTCATCATCGACGCGATGGACCTAATGTACACCGGGCGCTTCGATGGTTTCTGCCTGGTGTCCAGCGACAGCGACTTCACCCGCCTGGCCCAGCGTCTGCGCGAAACCGGGCTCACGGTGTACGGCTTCGGCGAGCGCAAGACGCCCGACCCGTTCGTGCAAGCCTGCGACAAGTTCATCTACACCGAAGTGCTGCGACAGGACGCCGCCGAGCCTGAGAAGGCCGAGCCCACGAAACCCGCGGCGGGCAAGGCGGCCGCGAAGACCAGCAACAAAGCCACGGCAGCGCCCGTTGCCCCGGAAAAGCCAAAGCCCGCGCAGGGCGCCCCGCGCAAGCTGCTCAACCAGGCTATCGAAGAAGCCAGCGACGAGGAAGGCTGGGCGCATCTGGGCGCCGTGGGCAGCTACCTCAACAAGCTGCGCTCGGATTTCGATCCGCGCCTGTATGGCCACCGCAAGCTCAGTGACCTGTTCAAGGCGCATCCGAAGTGGTTCGAGCTGAAGGAAGTGGCGAGCAGTGCGGGCGGTAAGGATCTTTACGTGCGCGCCAAGGCCTGACGGGAATTTCTCTCAGGGGTATTGGAATCCCCTGGCGCTGAACTATCCTGGGCCCTCGAACCCTCGAGGGCTCCCGTGAGGCTGATCGAGAACGCGACGCTGGGATTTGAGATCGGCGGGCTTTATTCCCGCCGCGACGATATCCATGGCCGATTCAATGGTCAGCGCCAAGGCGGCATATCCACGCCCTCGGAGCACCCCTACATTTTTGCTTTCACCGGCGAAGTCGGGCACAGCCACGGCTACCACGATTTTTGGGACACCGACGGGTACTTCCACTATTTCGGTGAAGGCCAGTCCGGAGACATGACTTATACCGGTGGTAACCGGGCGATCCTCCGTCACGATGTCGATGGAAAGCGCCTGTTCGTCTTCCAGATGATGGGGCATGGACGACCCTACCGGTTCCTTGGCGAATTCAAGCTCGAAAGGAGTTACGAGCAGCCAGGCGTGACGAGTCGGTCCGGCGAAGTCAGAAAGGCAATCGTCTTCGTGCTGAAGCCCGTAATGGAGCCCGGGGATCGCGAAGAACTTGCCGATGGTATTGCGGACTCAAAGGCGGATTATCCAGTGGGACCCGCCTCTAGGCAGAAGGTCGTGGAAATCAGGACGAGGCAGTGGCTTTTCAGGCGTCGCGTCGCCGACATGGAGAAAGGCTGCCGGTTGAGTGGCGTTAGCGACCTCAGGTTCTTGCGGGCAAGCCATATCAAGCCCTGGGCCAAGTGCGACAACGATGTCGAGAAACTGGATGGAAACAACGGCCTGCTTCTTTCCCCGAATGCTGATCTGCTATTCGATCGCGGTTGGATTTCTTTCGAGGAATCTGGCCGCCTAATCCGATCAGATGATCTTCCCTCGGAGGTCATCAGCCAAATAGGCATCAACCTTAAGCCCGGTCGGAAGTGTGGGAGCTTTCGGAGCGAGCAGGCGAGCTATCTGGAGTTCCACCGAAAATTCATTTTCGGCCGCAAGTACGCCGCGATGAAGGACCCGTTGGGCGATTTGCAGCCCGAACCCGATTGATCAGCCCTTGGGGCTCTCGCGCGGCCGCCAGAGGTCCACGGCGAAGTCGCTTTCGTAGGGCGGCACGTTGCACTCGATCACGTCGTCCGGGGCGATCTTCATGGTGATGCCGACGATGTCGGCGCGCAGCGGCATGCGGTGGCGCTGGCGGTCCACGAGCACGGCGGCGTGGACGTGGGCGGGCTTCTGGGTGCCCACCCATTCGAACACGCGCATCAGCGAATAGCCCTGGTACAGCACGTCGTCCACCACGATCACGCGCCGGTTCATCAAGTTGGCGCCGTTGGGCGCTTCGAGCGCGGTGTCGGGGTGCAGCAGTTCCAGGTTGTCGGCGTAGCGCTTCACCTTCAGGTCGAGCCGGCTGATTTCGGCCCAGGGCGCATGCACGCGGATGCGCGCCAGCAGCCGGTCGGCCAGCGGCGCGCCCCGCCGAAGCACGCCCAGCAGCACCGTCGGGGTGGCGTCGAGCAGCGCGGCGGCCTGGCGCGCCATGTCGTCGATCACCAGCTCGAGTTCGACGTCCGAATACAGGCGAAAACGATCGGCGGGCATGGCGGTCTCCGGCGGCGGTGGCCGGCCTAGCCTAGCGGTTTTGCGAAGCCGCGGCGCACCCAGCGCTCGTCCAGTCCCATGCGGCGGCAGGCGTGCTGGGCCGGACCGTCGCGCAGCCCGGCGCGGAACAGCGGCGCCATCGCCGCCAGCGTGCGCGCGCCCACCGCGGCCTGCAGGCGCTGGCGCGGCGTGCGCTGCAGCCGGGCCTCGGCCCAGTCGGGCAGCAGGGCGGCGCCGGCGCCCAGGAACACGTCTCGCGACAGGCCGGGCAGGGGCACGGGCAGGCGCATGGTGGCCAGCACGTCCAGCACGGTGCGCGAGCGGGCGGTGAACGCCAGGTGGCGCTGCACGCCGTGGAAGTAGTCGGCCACGTCGGCTTCGCTGCGTGGCACGTCGCGCGCGCCCAAGGCTTCGGCCACCACGCGGGTTTCGTCGAAGTAGCGGTCGGCGTCGGCCGCGGGCACCGGGCCGGCGTAGCGGCGGTAGCCCTGCAGGAAGCCGTAGGCCTCGGTGACGTGCACCCAAGTGAGCAGGGCCGGGTCGTCGGCCGAATAGGGGCGGCCGTCTTCTGCGTGGCCGCGCACCTTCGAATGGATGCGGCGCACGCGCTCGATGAGGCGCAGGGCTTCCCCGCGCGGCGCGTAGCTGGTGCCGGCCACGAAGTGGGTGGTGCGGCGCAGCCGGCCCACCAGGTCCTGGCGGAAGTTCGAGTGGTCCCACACACCGGCCAGCGCGGCGGGGTGCAGGGTCTGCAGCATCAGCGCGCACAGGCCGCCGGACAGCATGCCGGCGAAATCAGCGTGCACCTGCCAGGTGGCGCTGTCGGGCGCGAACAGGCCGGGGTCGTCAGCGGGGCTGTCGTAGTCAATGCCGCTCTCGCCGCGCGGGAAAGCGCGCAGCACCCAGGTCTGCAGCGGTCGGGCAAGCGGGGAAAGCATGCGGGCAGTGTAGGCAGCGGCCGTGAAGGGCCGGTGGTGCGGGATCGCCGCCGCTCGTCGGAAAGCCGGGAAACCCCGTGGTGCCGGCCTCCCGGCAAGATTAGTGTCACGTCCGCCGGTGAAAATCCGACGGCACTCTGGGGAGAACTCTTACATGAACTTCAAGAAGAACGGACTTCTGTCCGCGCTGTTGCTGTGTCCTGCGCTGGCCCACGCCGGTGTCTGGATCAACGAGATCCACTACGACAACGCCGGCACCGACACCGGCGAGCGCATCGAGGTCGCCGGCGACGCGGGGACGTCGCTCGCGGGCTGGTCGCTGCACCTGTACAACGGCGCCGACCGCAAGGTTTACGCCACCCGCAGCCTGTCCGGCACGCTGGGCAGCACCTGTGGCGCCTATGGCTTCGTGACCGTTGACGTCGCGGGCATGCAGAACGGCGCGCCCGACGGCGTGGCCCTGGTCAATGCCTCCGGCACCGTCGTGCAGTTCCTGAGCTACGAAGGCAGCTTCAAGGGCGCCGACGGCCCGGCGCGCAACAAGACCTCGGTGAACATCGGCGTGTCCGAAACCGAGGCCACGGCGGTCGGCCATTCGCTGCAGCTCAAGGGCACCGGCACCGCCTACGCCAACTTCAGCTGGGCGGCGGCTTCGGCCAGCAGCTTCGGCACCTGCAACGCCGGCCAGAACTTCCCGGTGCCCGACGCGGCGCCCACGGTCACCGCCACCTCGCCGGCCAACGGCAGCGCGTCGGTGGCGCTCGACGCCAACCTGTCGGTCACCTTCTCCGAGCCGGTGAGCCTGCAGGCCGGCGCCATCACCCTGGGCTGCGACACCAGCGGCAACGTGGCGCTGGCGGTCAGCGGCGGCCCGACCACCTTCAGCGCCGACCCGCAGGCCACGCTCGCGGCCCTCGAGGACTGCCTGGTGGACGTGGTGGCCAGCAAGGTCAGCGACCTCGACGGCGTCGCCACCCCGATGGCGGCCAGCTACAGCTTCGTGTTCACCACGGCGTCGGCGCCGGGCAACGACTATTACTCGTCGGCCAACGCCACCAGCGCCAGCGCCCTGCGCGCCAGCCTGCACGCCATCATCGACGACCACCAGCGCTTCCCGTACAGCTCCAGCACGGGCACCGACACCTGGGACGTGCTCGAGTTCGCCGACGAAGACCCGCTGAATCCGTCGCGCATCCTCGACGTGTACCGCAACGCCAGCTACCAGAAGTACAACGCCGGCAACACCGAGTACAACCGCGAGCACACCTGGCCCAAGAGCTACGGCTTCACCAACGACGGCAGCACGAACTACCCGTACACCGACACGCACATGCTGTTCCTGTCGGATTCGGGCTACAACAGCTCGCGCGGCAACAAGCCCTACGCCGATTGCATCACCGGCTGCACCGAGCGCGTGACCCTGGCCTACAACGGCAAGGGTGGCGGCAGCGGCGTGTTCCCGGGCAATTCGAACTGGTACGACACCACGTACTGGCAGACCTGGGGCGACCGCAAGGGCGACGTGGCGCGCGCGCTGCTTTACATGGACGTGCGTTACGAAGGCGGCACGCATGGCGTCACCGGCGCGGCCGAGCCGAACCTGATCCTCACCGACGACCCGGGCCTGATCCAGGCTTCCAGCAGCAACCTCAGCGTGGCCTACATGGGCCGCCTGGCCGACCTGCTGCGCTGGCACGCCGAGGACCCGGTGGACGACAAGGAGCGCCTGCGCAACGAGGCGGTGTATTCCTACCAGGGCAACCGCAACCCGTTCATCGACCACCCGGAGTGGGTGGGCTGCGTGTTCCAGAACCAGTGCAACTGACGCTGCCGTTCTGACGCAGCGACCGATCGGGCCCGGGCAACCGGGCCCGATTTTTTGGCCCCCGCCGCCACATAATGCGGGGATGGCCGAGCCGTTCAAGAATTTGATCAACGCGGGGCTGGTGCGCGCCTGCGGGCAGCACCTGCAGCGGGCATGGCGCGGCTTCGACCGCAAGGGCTTCGAGGCGCGCGCACTGCCCGGGCTCGACGCGCTGGAAATGAAGGCGCGCGCCATGCACATCGCCGATGCGCTCGAGGCCACGCTGCCCGACGATTTCGACCGCGCCGCCGGCATCATCGAAACCGCGCTGGCGCCGCCCGCGGTGGACGACACCCTCGCTTTCGGCATCAGCGACGCCGGCCTGGCCGGCTGGATCGGCTGGCCGCTGGGCGAATTCATCGCCCGCCGCGGCCACGCCGAACCGGAGCGCGGGCTGCTGGCCCTGCGCGAACTCACGCAGCGCTTCACCAGCGAATTCGCCGTGCGGCCCTTCCTGCTCAACCACCTTGCGCTGACCATGGCGCAGCTCCAGCGCTGGAGCGCCGACCCCAACCCGCACGTGCGCCGCTGGACCAGCGAAGGCAGCCGCCCGCGCCTGCCCTGGGGCCTGCAGGTGAAGGCACTCATCGCCGACCCCTCGCCCACGCTGCCGCTGCTGCGCGCGCTGCAGGACGACCCCAGCGCCTACGTGCGCCGCAGCGTGGCAAACCACCTCAACGACATCGCCAGGGACCACCCGTGCCTGGTGGCGGGCTGGCTGGAAGAACACCTGCCCGGCGCACCCGCCGAACGCACGGCGCTGCTGCGACACGCCAGCCGCACGCTGGTGAAACGCGGCGACCCGCGCGTGCTCGGCGCCTGGGGACTGGGCCAGCGCTTCCGGGGCGAGGCGACGCTGCAGGTTTCGCCCAAGCGAGCCGCGGTGGGCGGCAGCGTGACGCTGGTGGCCACACTGGTCTCTCCATCGCCGCGTGCGCAGGCGCTGGTGGTGGATTACGTGGTGCACCACGTGAAGGCGAACGGCAGCACCTCGCCGAAGGTGTTCAAGGGCTGGAAGCTGGAGCTGGGCCCGCGCGAGACGCGGCGGCTGGAGAAAACGCATTCGCTCAGGCCGATCACCACGCGGGTGTATTACCCCGGGGTGCATCGCGTCGAATTGCAGGTGAACGGCAAGGTCGTGGCCGAGGCGGCGTTCACGCTGTCCCGGCCCTCTCTGTAGGAGCGGCTTCAGCCGCGAAGCCTTTCGCGANNGCGGCTGAAGCCGCTCCTACAGAGGCGGCGGGGCGTGCACTTGCGTGAGGTGGGCGAGCAGCTGCAGCAGGCTGCGCACGTCGGTGTGGTTGTGGGCGAGCACGCGGCGCAGGTCGGTGGCGGGGCCGCCCTGCAGGTAGTCGCGCCAGGCGCGCGGGGCTTCGCTGCCGGGCAGGTCGTCTTCGCGCAGCACGCGCAGCAGCTGGCGTTCGACGGTGGCCAGGCGGCAGTTCTCCCACTGGCCGCGGTAGCGCCGGCGCACCGGGTGCAGAAGGTCCAGGTGCGCCAGCGGCGTGATCGGGCAGGGCAGGCGCGCCAGCCGGTAGCGCGCCTTCAGCAGCGGCGCGTCGTAGCTGCGGCCGTTGTAGCTCACCAGCACCGTGCCGGGCGGCAGCCAGGCTGCGAACGCTTCCAGCATCGCGGTTTCCGCCGCCAGCGTGGTGGTCATCAGCTGGCGGATGCGCAGCTGGCCGTCCACCAGGTCGGAAGCGCCCACCATGAAGGCGCGCGTGCCGGTGCCGCCGGAGAGACCGGTGGTTTCGGTGTCGAAGCACAGCAGCCGTGCGGCCTCGACGGTGTCGAAGTCCTTGGCGAAGCTGGCGTCGAGCGTGGGGGGCAGCGCGGGCGCGTCGTGGCGGGATTCGAAGTAACGCAGGCCGGGGGCGATTTCTTCGCCGGGAAGGTGGCGGTCGAACACGCGTGGCGTGGTGGGCACGGCGGTGAGCCTGCGCGTGCGCAGCCCGAGCAGGCGGCGGATGTTTTCGGGAACCTCGGGGCGGGGAGGCGGTGGCGAGGGGTTGGGGAGAGGGGTCGCCTTGCCCGCCTGCCGCTGCAGCGCACGCAACCTGTCCGCCAGCGCCGCGCTCACGCCACGTCTCCCAGCAGCGCCAGCACCTTCGCCGCCAGCGACTTCGGCGTGTCGCCCGCCTTGCCCTCGTCGCCGGCCAGCACCGGTCCCACGCAGGCGGGGCAGCCGGCGCGGCAGTCGCAGGCGGCCACCAGGTCGCGCGCGCGCTGCACGAGTTCCGCCTGGCGCCGCCACAGCGGTTCGCTCAGGCCGATGCCGCCCGGGTAGTTGTCGTACAGGTACACGGTGGGCGTGAAGCGTTCGGCCGTCTCGGGGCTGGCGGTGTCGCCGCCGGCGCCGCGCAGCTGGCCGCGGCCACGGCCGTCGGCGTGCGCGAACCAGGCGCCGTCGCCGCTGCCCACGGCCTGGCGCAGGTCGCGGCCTTCGGCCATCACCGCCACCGTGGCCACCACGTGCAGCGCGTGCGCGGCGCCCAGGAAACCGTCCAGCGCGTCCTGGCGCGAACCGAAGGCCTGCTCCAGCGTGTCCTGCGGCAGCTGCCACCACAGCGAGGTGGTGTGCATTTCCTGGTCCGGCAGGTTCACCGGGCCGTAGCCGATGTTTTCGTGGGTGTAGTAGCGGATCTTCTTGTAGCCCGGCACGCGCCGCACCACGTGCACCTCGCCGTGCTGGGCGCTGCCGGCGCCGGCGCGCACGCCGTCGAAGCGTTCGAGCACCTTGAGCTTGGTGTAATCGATCGCGTCGGTGTAGTAATCGACGTGCGTACGCGTGACGTAGGCCTTGCGGCCCTCCCAGTCCAGCCGCTCCACCTGGAAGGGCACCGACTGCACCATGTGGATGGCGCCCTCGTACAAGGTGAGCGCGGCGGCGGAATAGTCGACTTCGGCGATGATCTTTCGTGCGCCATCGGTGCTGTCCACCACCACGAAGTTGCCGTCGGCCACCGAACGCAGCGACACCGCGTTGGCCGGGTAGCTGTCGGCGATCCAGTCCCAGCGTTCGCCCTCGGCGTGCAGCACGCCGGTTTCGGCCAGCACGTCCAGCCAGGGCGCGGGGTCCATCGGCCCGTAGGATTCGCCGCGCAGGAAGGGCAGTTCGAAGGCGGCGCAGCGCAGGTGGTCGAGCAGGATCAGCGGCTGGTCGGGCGCGATGCGCGCGTGCTCGGGGTTGGCCTGGGCGAAGAAGTCCGGGTGCCGCACCAGGTACTGGTCGAGCGGGTCGGACGACGCCACCAGCACGCCCAGCGACGGTTGCTGGCGCCGCCCCGCGCGCCCCACGCGCTGCCAGGTGGCCGCCACGGAACCCGGATAGCCGTTGAGCACCACCACGTCGAGCGCGCCGATGTCCACGCCCAGCTCCAGCGCGGACGTGCTGACGATGCCGTCCACCGTGCCCGCGCGCATGGCGCGTTCGGCCTCGCGGCGCTCGTTAGGCAGGTAGCCGCCGCGGTAGGCGCGGATGCGTGGCGGCTTGCGCGGGTCGTGGTCGAACACGTCCTTGAGGTACTTGGTGAGCACTTCCACCATCGTGCGCGACTGCGCGAACACCAGCGTCTTGAGCCCCGCGCGAATCGCCAGCCGGGCGATGCGGTTGGACTGCGACCGCGCCGAGGCACGCAGGCCGAGGTCCGGGTTCACCACCGGCGGGTTCCACAGCAGCAGGTGTTTTTCGCCCACCGGTGCGCCCGATTCGGTGATGGCCTGCACCGGCGCTTCCACCAGCGCTTCGGCGTGCGCGCCCGGGTTGCCGATGGTGGCCGAGCACAGGATGAACTGCGGCTTCGCGCCGTAGAACGCGCACACGCGCTTGAGCCGGCGGATGACATTGGCCAGGTGCGAACCGAAGACGCCCCGGTAGGTGTGCACCTCGTCGATCACCACGTAGCGCAGGTTCTCGAAGAACTGCGCCCACTTGGTGTGATGCGGCAGGATGGCCTGGTGCAGCATGTCGGGGTTGGACACCACCAGGTCGGCGTGCAGGCGCACGGCCTGGCGGGCGTCGCCGGGCGTGTCGCCATCGAAGGTGTGGCAGCGCAGGCCCAGGTTGCCGGCGCGGTTGA
This sequence comes from Arenimonas sp., assembly GCA_003497545.1. Taxonomy (GTDB): domain Bacteria; phylum Pseudomonadota; class Gammaproteobacteria; order Xanthomonadales; family Xanthomonadaceae; genus Arenimonas. The sequence continues at coordinate 26,247 of DNNT01000152.1, forward strand.
GTTCCAGCAGCTCGGCCACCTGGTCCTGGGCCAGCGCCTTGGTGGGGAACAGGAACAGCGCCTTGGCCTGCTGGCGCATGGCTGCCGACACCACCGGCAGCGTGTAGCACAGGCTCTTGCCCGAGGCCGTGGGCGTGACCACCACGAAGTGCTGGCCCGCCTGCGCGGCCTCCCAGGCCTCGGCCTGGTGGCTGTAGAGCTGGCCGATGCCGCGTTCGCGCAGCGCGCTGGCCAGGTTCGGCGGCAGGTCGGCCGGCAGCGGGGCGTAACGGCCGTCGCGCGCGGGCTGCACGAAGTGGCCGGTCACCCGGTCGCCGTATTTCGACTGCAGGCGGTCGGCCAGCTGGCGCGGGTCGCGGGCGCGCGGGCTGCCGGGCAGGTCGGGCGGGGTGGCGGGGTCGAGCGCGAGCGCGCGGGCGTCGTGGCGGGCGAGGGCGGTGGAAGGCATGCGGGCGGCGTCCGGGGCGGGACGGCCATTGCAGGCCCGGTGTGTCTCACGGCATGAGACGCCCGTCCGGCGTAGGCTTGACCGAGGTCAACGCAGCGCGCCCGCCGGGGCGTAGCGTGGCCGTATCGCGCCGCCTTGTGGCGTTGTCCCGAAGGCACTCCGGAGGAAATCCCATGATCCGCGACCTGTTCGTCTTCCTGCAGGGCGCCGCCGCCGACGCCGGCGCGCTCGACGCCGCCGCCGCCTTCGCCAAGGCCCACGACGGCCACGTGGCCGCGCTGTCGGTGGTTCACACGCCGGTGCCCTTCGCCACCGAGTGGGGCATCACCGGCGCGGGCCTGGACCAGGCCGGCTACGACCTGCTGCGCAAACTGGCCGAAGACACCGCCCAGGCCGCGCGCGACCGCCTGGCCGCCGCCGGCGTGCCGCACGAGGTGCGCGTGGTCGATTCGCCGCTGGCCTGGCCCGAGGAAGTGGCGGCGCTGCACGGCCGCTACGCCGATTTGTGCGTGTACGGCGGCCCGGTGGCCGACGACCGCGGCTCGCGTTTCGCCGTGGGTTTCGACGCGCTGCTGATGCACAGCGGCCGCCCCGTGCTGATGGTGCCCGACCAGGTGAAGGCCATGGTGCCGCCCCGCCGCGTGGTGCTGGCCTGGCAGCCGCGCCGCGAGGCCAGCCGCGCCCTGCACGACGCCCTGCCCTGGCTGCCGCGCGACGCCCGCGTGGACGTGGTGGTGGTGGACCCGGAACCCACCGCGCTCGGCCACGGCGAGGCGCCCGGCGCCGACATCGCCCGGCACCTGGCGCGGCACGGCTGCCACGCCCAGGTGGCGGTGGTGGAGCGCGGCGTGCGCAGCACCGGCGAAGCCATCCTCGACCACGCCCGCGAGTGCGTGGCCGACCTGCTGGTGATGGGCGGCTTCAGCCATTCGCGCTGGCGCGAGCAGGTGTTCGGCGGCGTCACCCGCAGCGTGCTGCAGGGCGCGCGCCTGCCGGTGCTGTTCTCGCACTGACGCCGGGCCGCGGCCCGGCCTTCGCTCAGCCGCAGCGCACCGTCAGCACGCGGTTGTCGGCGTCCACTTCCAGGTTCAGGCGGTCTTCGCGCCAGTCCATGGTCACGGCCATGCCGGGGCGGATCACGCGCACGCGGTCGGAATGGGTGTCGGCGCGCACCTTGGCCACCAGCGCCTCGTCGGCGATCTGGCCGACGGCCCACTGGCCGGGGGCGGGGTCACAGGTCATCGGGGTCTCCTCGGGAGCGGGGGCGTCCATGGCCGGGGGCGGCGGGGCGTCGGCGAATTCCGGCGCGGCGGCTTGGTCGGCGGGCGGCGCGGTTTCCTGCGGCGGCGTGGCGCAGGCGGCCAGCGCGAAGCCGGCGGCAAGGGCAAGGCTCAAGGGGCGGAACAGGGACATGCGCGGGCTCCGGAGCGGGGGCTGGCCGCCAGACTAGCGCAGGCCCGGGCGGAGCGTCTTCAGCGCCGCGCGCCGGTTCCCGCGGCGCGGGCCAGCGCCGGCGTGGCGCCGAAGTGCGCGAGCACGGCCTCGGCCGTCGGCCCGGCGTGGGTTTCCATGGGGCAGTGGCCGGCACCCGCCACGGTGACGCGGCGCGCCGAGGGCAGGGCCGCCTGCAGGCGGTCGGCCACTTCGGGCTTCACCCAGGCGTCGTTTTCGCCCCACAGGATCAGGCTGGGCACGCGGTCGAGGTCTTCGCCGCGCGGCGTTTCCGGCCAGCGCGCGGCGTAGCCGTTCATGATCGCCAGCGCGGTGCCGGGCTTGAGCAGCGGCGCCAGGTAGCCTGCCACTTCTTCGGCGCGCGGCTCCCGGCCATACGCTTTCTCAAGCAGTTCGCCGATCTTTTCCTCCCCCAGGTAGCGGCGTTCCACCCAGCCGGCGAACCACTGGCGCAGCTTCGGGGAGCGGAAGCGCTCGCGGCCGCGCAGTTCGCGCGCGGAAGGAATGGGGTTGCCGGCCACGTAGGCCGCCGCCGCCACCTGGCCGGGCAGCGCCAGCACCAGTTCGGCCACCACCCGCGTGCCCATGGAATGGCCCAGCAGGCACCAGGCCTGGCCGTTGGCCTGCGCCTGCAGCCAGGGCGCCAGCGCGGCGCCGGCGGTGTCGGGGAAGGGGCGGCGGGCGCTGTA
>DNNT01000211.1 GCA_003497545.1 Arenimonas sp.
GGCCTGCAGCACGAAGACGGCCATTCGCACCTGCTGGCCGGCGCCATCCCGAACTGCAAGGCCTACGACCCCACCTTCGGCTTCGAAGTGGCGGTGATCCTGCAGCACGGCATGAAGCGCATGCTCGAGGACCAGGTGGACGAGTACTACTACCTGACCCTGATGAACGAAAACTACGCGCACCCGGACATGCCGGAAGGCGCGGCCGAAAACATCCTGAAGGGCATGTACCTGCTGAAGGACGCCGGCAAGCCCAAGAAGGGCGAGCTGCGCGTGCAGCTGCTGGGNNGCCGAGCTGCTGGACAAGGACTTCGGCGTGAGCGCCGACATCTGGAGCTGCCCCAGCTTCACCGAGCTGCGCCGCGACGGCTTCGACGCCGAGCGCTGGAACCGCCTGCACCCGGAAGACAAGCCGCGCGTGCCGCACATCACCCAATGCCTGGAAGGCCGCCAGGGCCCGGCNNGCCATCGCCGCCACCGACTACGTGCGCGCCTTCGCCGACCAGGTGCGCGCGTTCGTGCCGATGAAGTACACGGTGCTGGGTACGGACGGCTTCGGCCGCAGCGATACCCGCGCGAACCTGCGTCGCTTCTTCGAGGTGGACCGGTACTACATCGCCCATGCGGCGATTGCCGCGCTGGCTGCCGAGGGCAAGATGAATGCGAAGGATGTGGCGCGGGCGATCAAGCAGTACAAGATCGACGCGGACAAAGCCAATCCGGTGAGCGTCTGAGCCTGCTTCTCGCGCTGCTCGCGTTCCTGGCGCTGGTGGCCTTCGGGGCCATCCAGCTCTGGCTGGGTGCCCGGCTGATCAAGGCGCCCAGGCAGGACTGGGCCACCGCGTGGAAGGCGGCGTTCTACTGCGTCCTGCTTTCCTTTCCGGTGCACCTGCTGCTCGGGAACGCCGGGGCCAGCAGCGTGGTTAACTTCTTGGTGGGCATCGCAGTCATCCGCCGGGTTTTGGAAACCACCTATTGGTGCGCCGTGGCGCTCAGCGTCGTTCTGCAGCTGGTGAGCCTGGCCATTGCGTACGCGGTCACTGGAACCGGGCGATTGGAGTTTTAGCGAAGGCTGATGCCGCTGCCGCCGGCGCGAGCGAGGCGAATGGGGTGCTGTCTGCATTCGGCCAAGAGTGGACGTCCGAGTGCAGCGGACCCCTGACCTATGCCGCGATGAAAGCGTCGGCTTGGATGATTGGTCAAGTGTTACTAGCCCTTACTCTCCCAGCCAGTAACGACCCCGTTCTCAATTGTCACCTTCAACTTGAAGCGGTTCATTCCTGCAGGAAAGAACTTTAGTACCTCTTTCCGTTTGTTCTTAGTCACCGTGACATCCACCTTATTTGGTTGCCCGAAGTCCTCGATCAGGGATGATTTGCACTGGCCTCGGTTCGGTACGGACCCAGGGCCCTTCCAAGGCCCCAGGCTCCGAGTGACGCCTGTCACCGCGTTGATCCTCTTGAGAAGGTCGTATGGGTCGCTTGGAGTAGACATCAATCGAACTCCTGGCTCTCGATGAAATTCTCGGGTGACACCGGGCGTCTGAGTTAAGCCGGTCCGAGAGGCGGCTTTGGCTTGAACGAATTGTTAGGCTTGCGACTAGTAGAGGTCACGAGTGAGCACTTGATAGAAGGTGCCATTTCCGCCGAGACCGCCGCGGTCCCGAATTCTGACGAAAACAGAACCGCACTTCTGACACTGCATGAAGGAATGATCAGTGTCACCAGCAGGACCGCCATTGATGTGCACATCCTGCCCGATTCCCACGCAGGAATCGGAGGGATTCCCAGTTGTACACTCAGCACACTTGCCACTGTGATTGATAGCCATAGATCCTCCTTGGTAGGCCTAACGCCTAAGTTAAGCCACTCCTCGAAGTGGCGTCGATTTGGACGAAATGTTAGGCCTTTGGTGGAGTCCAGCCATGTCGCTCTGCAAGAATTTGCCACTCAGGCTTCCTAGTACCGATTGCACGTTTGCAGTAGGCGATAATTGATTGCACATCTGGAGATGTTCCAGAAGCAATGGCGACGGGTGTTGACTTGTTCTTGCTCTTCGCATGGGCGAACTGAAGGTCCCGTATCAACACGTCAAGAGCTGAATTGAGTTGCGCGTCTTCCGAGGCCACCCGAATTTTTCCAAGCGACGTAATGTGTGATGCGAGGGTCTTGACCTCGGACATGGAATTGACAGTTTTCTGGTAAGTGCTCAAAGGGCTTCCCGGGTAATTCTGCTCAAAGGCATAACGCCTGAATTAAGCCGGCCCGGCGAGCGGGCGCGGCGACAGTTTAATCATAGCGCTAGCGCCGACACCGCGAAGCGGACCCGGCTTGAACGAATTATTCGGCTTGCACTAGAAGGGGATGTCGTCATCTTCCCACGGTGCGGCCCGCGCGCGTCTCGGGGTGTCATCTTTCTTGATGGTCAGGAGATCCTTATGCTCCTTCATCCAAGTGATGCCAGCCGGTGTTATCTGGTAATGCCTGGAAGGATAGGTTTCGCCACTTGAGTCTTCTTCAGTGACCTCGCGGGAAATAAGGAACTTCTTTTCGTTGAGAGTCGCGATACCAAGTGCAATCCCAGTTTCTGTGTAGCCTTGTTGCGTGAGGCGACGATTAAGTTCCCATTGGCTGATGCTTCCTACCTGGGTTGGCCAGTAAGCAAATGTCAGCGACAAGATGGCTACTTCATGCGTGTCGAGATCAGTCTGTTTAGCCAGTTCTGGGTTGAGGTTTGGCGCAGCAGCAACGCGTTTCTCGTTGGAAATTTCATTGCTGATCCATTTGACGAGTTGCGATTCAAGTTCGTCGTAACCGCTTTTTGAATCTGTACGGTAAAAAATTACTGGGCGATGTTGAACATCGAAGGGGAGCTTTGCCCGTCTGGCTTTGTCGCAGAGGATGACGACAGGTCTATTGAGCGCAAGCGCATAGCCAAGCTCAAGCCAGATGTTCGGGTTGTCTTCACTGACCTCGGCTATGCAAATTGTTGCTGAGGCGATTGCACTCTCAATTTTCTCAATGATCGGATTGAGGCCTAGTATTTCATCCGCGCGCTGTGGCTCGACTTCTGCGGCAATTAGCGCGGGCCGAATCGTTTCTCTGTATCGACGGTCATAGGTGCTGCCGTCAAAACTTTGTATCACGAAGCATGTTGGGTTGTTGTCGGACATGCGATTCTCTTCGTTTTCAGGCCTAACACCTGAGTTAAGCCGCGCCGCGAAACGGCGCCGGTTTGACTGAATTGTTAGGGGGCGACCACGATCCGAGCGCGACTAGCATTGGTAGCGGTCTCGAATGTGATCGTTGTAGTAGGTTCCCTTGGATCGTGCATTCAGCAGGCCTTGGAAAATATGCGCAGGAACTCTGCAGAAATCGTAGGTGTCTCCCTGCGCAAAGCGAATCTTCATGCGCATCGTGCTCGGGTCGTAGCCAACAGCGGATATCGCGGAAGAACGGACCTGAATCATGTCCATGTCGCATGGCCCCTAGAAAACGTATATGCGGACCCCAAAGTCTGGTTATGCATCTGATCGGCGTCGGGGGCTTTGGCTCCCAAGCCGATGGTTCGGCGGGAGTCTAGGCCGGCCTTGTCCGGTAAACAATCCGTCGAGAACCCGGACGCCGGCTGGCTCTAAAGTTTCCCCTCGGAGCATCCAGATCTTGGTTCCGAACAGCCGATACACGCCAGGTTCGATGTCCGCCTCGGGTCGTAAGCGGACGCGCGCTCGTTTTGGAGTCCAAAGGTATCTGTCCGTCAGTTTCTGGGACTTCGTGTTTGGCTGCGCCAATCTCTCGGCGCAACTCCGCACACTGAGCTAAACGCCCGCGACAACGCCGCCGCACTCCCATACCCAACCTGCTGCGCAATCCGCTCCAGCCCCTCGCCGCGCAGCAATGCCTGTTGCGAAAGCGTGATCCGATACTGCGCCAGGTAAGCCGCGGGCGTCTCGCCTACCACCTGAGAAAAAACCTCAGCGAAGCGGCTGCGCGACATCCCTGCGCGCGCAGCCAGGGTTTCCAATGTCCACCCCGTCGCCGGCTCGTCATGCATCGCCACGATCGCCTTGGCCAACTGCGGATGCCCCAGCCCCGCCAGCGGCCCGTCGGTGATGTGCCCGCTGCCCAGCAGGTGCCGCAGCAGCAGCACCACGATGGCGTCGAACAGGCGGTCCACCACTATTTGCCGGCCGCAGCGCTGGGCGAAGGCTTCGTCGAACAGCAGGTCCAGCACGGGCGCGGCGCCGGGCAGGGCGGACAGCGGCAGGCACACGAAACGCGGCAGCGAACGCGCGACGGGGTGGCCGGCGCCCGTGGCCACGCCCGNNCCCGCCGAAACCGCGCCGCCGAAGGCCAGGTTGGCGCAGGCCATGTCGGCGCCCACGTGTTCGTCGCTCACGAAGCGGTGCGCCAGCGGGCGCGGGTAGAACAGCAGGCTGGGCTCGTCCACGCGCACCACTTCGCCGGCGTGGTGTACCTCCAGCGGGCCGCGCCGCACCAGGTGCAATTGCCCCAGTCCGTTGTCGGCGAAATCGTTGATGCCGCACAGCGGGCCGCTGTGGAACAGGCGCGCGCTCACCGAAAAGCGGCTCAGCAGGCCCTGCAGGCGGTCCACGGCCATTCCGGACGCTCCATCAAGTAATCGGGACGAATCGTCACCAAGAAGCCGAGCCTAGGCCCGATCCTGTGTCGGCGCAATCGGCGCGACCCTTTCGGAGAAACCCCATGTCCCGCGTTCCCCTGCACACCGCCGCCACCGCCCCCGCCGCCAGCCAGCCGCTGCTGGCGCAGGTCCAGGGCGCGTTCGGCGCCACCCCGAACATGTTCCGCGCCGTGGCCAATTCGCCGGCCGCGCTGCAGCTGATGTGGGCCGGCTTCGGCGCGCTCGGCGGCGGCTCGCTGCCCGCGAAGCTGGGCGAGCAGGTGGCGGTGGCGATCGCCGACCGCAACCGCTGCGACTACTGCCTGGCCGCGCACACCGCCCTGGGCCGCAAGGCCGGCGCCAGCGCCACCGAAATGGCCGACGCCCAGGCCGGCCACAGCACCGACCCGAAAACCGCCGCCGCGCTCGCCTTCGCGCTGAAGGTGGTGGAACACCGCGCCGCCGTCACCGCCGACGACGTGCAGTCCCTGCGAAACGCCGGCTTCGACGACGAAGGCATCGTGGAACTGCTGGCCCACGTGGCGCTCAACCTGTTCACCAACTACGTGAACGTGTCGCTCGGCGTGCCGGNNGACGCCGGCAGGCGGCGAAGACTGATGCCCGAGCTTTAACCGTCAGACGAGAGTGGGGCGGTTCCCATCGGAGCCGCCCGATGCTCAGTGCCAAAGCCGCCATCTGCAGCCACACTCCCGGCGCGGCACTTGCACGACATACGCCAATGGCGCATAGTTGATTTCGGTGCTGACTGTCATCGAGTCAGCACTTTTCTCGCGGCTCTGGCCCGAGTACTGGTCGCCCGAGGAGTACGGCGACTTCATTCTCCACCTGGCGCTGGACCCCGAAGCCGGCGACGTCATTGCCGGTTCGGGCGGCTGCAGGAAGATCCGGTGGTCCAGGCCGGGTATGGGTAAGCGCGGCGGCGTTAGGGTCATCTACGCACTGAAGCCGAAGGCGGGCACCGTGATGTTGCTGACCCTGTATTCCAAATCGGCCCGCGACTCGCTCTCCGCTGGAGTGCTCAAGAGATTGTTGGAGATGATGAAGTGAAGGCAAGGAAGAGATCACTTTCGGTTCGCGATGCCGGTCGCGACATTGGCGAGGAACTGGTCCAGGCTCTCGAGGAGCTCAAGGCTGGGAAGATTGGCCGCAAGTTCGAGGTGTCGGTGAACGACGTGGTCAAGGCGCGTCTCGGTACGGGCTTGTCCCAATCGGAGTTTGCGGCGGCGCTGCGCATCTCTCCCCGCACCCTGCAGCAATGGGAGCAGGGGCGGCGCATGCCATCGGGTGCGGCGGAAACCTTGCTGCGGATCGTCGCCCGNNAAGTAGCCGGGTGGCACCAACGCTATCGCCCGCACCGCGCACCATAGGCAGGCCGGTTGCCGGCTGCCGTCGCGTCGGCTTCCGACATGAAGCGCCCGCGTTTCGTTGTTCCGTAGTACCGAGTTCCTGGGCAGTGGTAAACGCCCGAACTGGAATTGACCCAGACTTCGGTGCTGGCGCTTGGCACTGCGGCTGCTGTCTGGATCGCCGGCGTTGATGCCACGCTCCGGGCTCCAGCGGAGCAGCGGCGGCCGTACGCAGGGCGATAGTTCGAAGCCATGGCATCGGACTCCGCCAGGTACTTCCCCCGCTGCGTATTGCCGTAGTACTGGGTGCCCGGGCAGTTGTAGACGCCGGAGCTGGTGTTTACCCAAACCTTGGCCTCTTCGGCAGATGCAATTACTGGGCTCCAGAGGCCGAGTAACACAAACGCGGCCAGTACCAAGCCGGGCCAGCTGAAGCCCGCGAGGCTGAAGGTTTTCATGGGTAACCCCTGCCACTGCACCGTTGAATACCTAGAGGCACGCACACCGAACGAAGCGGCGGCCATCTGCGGCCACACCCGGCGCCAGTTGCCGAACGTTTGGTGCGGGCGCATGCTCCAGCGGACCGGACCCGCGGGCTGACCCCCATGCGCTACGCCATCATCATCGAGAAGTCGGAGAACAACTACGGCGCCTGGGCCCCTGACTTGCCGGGCTGCGTGGCTGTCGGCGACACCGTCGAGGAAGTCGAGCAACTGATGCGCGAGGCCATCGAATTCCACCTGGCCGGAATGCGCGAGGACGGCGACCCCATCCCGCCGCCGACGGTCCAGGTCAACTACGTCGAAGTGGCGGCCTGACGCTCTGCAGGAGCAGCTATCCTGTGTCCGGTTCCTGGCGACGGCGTACTGACTCCATGCTCCTTCACCTGCTCTTTGCCTGGCTGTTCCAGTCTGCATCTGCGGCCGAGGTTCCCGTGTGGAACCACATGTCGTCCCGTGAAGCAGAAGGCTTCGACTACTGCGAGTCCGACAGGAAGAACAGCGATTTCCTGGCCAAGGCCGGCCTGGCAATCATCCATGGCCCGGAAGGTATGCGGGAGTTCGATCGCGTTACGCAGCGTCTGGTGCGCCAAGGCGTGGAACTGGCTGAATCCCTCCCTTCGCCCGAGGCTTGCCGGCTCGCCTTCCGGGAAGGCGAGAAGTATCAACGGGAGGTTGGCATCTCGGTCGGGCCGGAAGTTCGCCGCCGGGTCACCTTCAAACGCTTTGAAGATCCCGCCTTGTCGCGCGCCCACCTTGAGCTTGGCGCGCAGTGGATGCATGACGAGGCGGCCCGTGCCGTCCTCGGGAAGATTCCGGCAAATGCGCCAGAGCCTTCGATGCGCTGGGCCAGGGCGCTCGCGGAAGCCCGCATGGGCCATGCCGCGCTGGATTCGGCCCTCGTCCTTTCGCAAGTCCACCATGAGTTCGGCGGGGTGGACCAGGTTCGTTTTGGCCAAGAGCGGGCACGGCAAGCGGAAGAGCTTGCCCAGCGCTATGGAATTTCGGTTGCGCCGCCCTGAGTCGACAGTGCGGAACCGCGGGGCGATGCCCGCATTCCGGGAGTAGCATGGGCGCCAACCCACCCGGCGTCGGAGCTCCCATGAACCTCGGCAACTTCTCCCTCAGCCTCGCGGTGAAGGACATCGCCGCCTCGCGCGCCTTCTACGAGGCGCTGGGTTTCACCGCCTTCCACGACCAGATGCACCACGGCTGGCTCATCATGAAAAACGGCGACACCGTGGTCGGCCTGTTCCAGGGCATGTTCGAGAAGAACATGCTGTGCTTCAACCCGGGCTGGGACAACAGCGGCCAGAACGTTGACCCCTTCACCGACGTGCGCGAACTGCAGCGCCAGCTGAAAGCCCGCGGCATCACGCCGGTCACCGAAGTGGACGAGACCACCACCGGCCCCGGCCACTTCATCGTCGTCGACCCCGACGGCAACCCGGTGCTGGTGGACCAGCACCGCTGAGCGGAAACTCAGCAGCGCCCGTACCAGTCGCCATGCGCGATGTGCGCGTCGGCGGCTTCGCGGGGGATTTCCAGCGTCTTCTTGCCCTTGTGGCAGACGAACACGGTGTCGCCGCCGGCCTTTTCGACCATGTGCCGGTGGCGCATCTGCGCGCAGGCGGACACGGCGAACACCAGCACCAGCACGGTGAGGACTTTCATGGCGCCACTCCTTTCGTTGGTGGAGCCCCTGTTCCAGCAGCCCCACGCTAGCCCTGGCGGCACCGCGGCGCAAGCCGCGCGCGATTGACCCGCCAAGCGCGCGGCCGGCATCCTGAGCCACGCACGAACCCCGCCGGCCCGGCGTCGGGTCGCCAGGGGGCACTGCATGGATCGTCGCCATTTCCTCGCCGCGGGTGCCGCGGCCACCGCGTCCACGCTGCTGCCAAGCAACGCCACCGCCAAAGCCGCGCCCGACAACCTGTTCCAGCACGTCAACTTCTTCTCCGACGGCCTGGCGCTCACGCCGCGCGAATACACCGCGCTGCTCGACAAGGCCGTGCAGGCGCAGAACTTCGCACCCGACTACTACTCCCGCGGCGGCGCCATCGAGGCGCTGGAAGCGAAGTTCGCCGCGCGCCTGGGCAAGGAGGCGGCCATCTTCCTGCCCACCGGCACCCTGGCCAACCAACTGGCCGTGCGAAAGCTCGCCGGCAACGACCGTCGCGTGCTGGTGCAAGCCGAAAGCCACCTCTACAACGACAGCGGTGACGCCGCCCAGGTGCTCAGCGGCCTGACGCTGCTGCCGCTGGCCCCGGGCCGCGCCGCGTTCACGCTGGACGAAGCGAAGGAATGGGCCGCGCGCTCGGCCGGCGGCCGCGTGGAAAGCCGCATCGGCGTGCTCAGCATCGAAAGCCCCGTGCGCCGCCGCCAGCATGCGTTCGTGCCTTTCGAAGAACTGGTCCGCCTCACCGGATGGGCGCGCGAGCAGGGCATCCGCTGCCACCTCGACGGCGCGCGCCTGTTCAACCTGCCGCAGCACACCGGCCGTTCGGTGAAGGAACACGCGGCGCTGTTCGACACCGTGTACGTGTCGCTGTGGAAACACTTCAACGGCGCCAGCGGCGCCATCCTGGCCGGCGACGCCGGCTTCATCGAAGGCCTGTACCACGTGCGCCGGCAGTTCGGCGGCGGGCTGCCGTATGCCTGGCCGCTGGTGGCCTTCGTCGACAGCTTCCTCGACGACTACGAAACTCAGTACGCCCGCGCCTGGCAGGCCGCCGACCAGGTCATCGCCACGCTCGAAGCCAGCGGCCACTTCACCGCGCGCAAGCTGGAAAACGGCACCAGCACCTTCTTGCTGAAGGCCACCGGCATCACCTCCGCCGTTCTGGCCGAACGCGCGGAAAAACACGGCGTGCTGCTGCCGCGCCTGCCCGACGAGACCACGGAAATCCCGCTGCAGGTGAACACCTCGCTCCTGCGAAAATCGCCGGAAGCCGTCGCCCGGGCCTTTGACCCACGTCAAGGCGGCCGGTCCCCGGCGGAGTAGCGTTGGAGGTGTAAGCTCGGGGAGCCCCCCGTTTTGGGAGTTGCCGCCATGAGGCATTTCCTCGACACCGAGGACTTCGACCGAAGCGAACTGCTCGGTCTGTTGACGCTGATCGGCCTGCTCAAACGCGCCGACAAACAAGGCGCACTTCCGCCGCTACTGGCGGGCGCCTCGCTGGGCATGATCTTCGAGGAACCGTCCACGCGCACCCGCGTGTCCTTTGAAGTGGCCATGACCAAGCTCGGCGGCCACGCGCTCTATCTCAAACCCGGTGAAATTCACCTGGGCCAGCGCGAGAGCATCAAGGACACCTCCCGCGTCATCAGCCGCATGGTGGACGCCATCGAAGCGCGCACGCTGCGCCACCAGACGCTGCTCGAGCTGGCAGCCAACGCCACCGTTCCGGTCATCAACGGCCTGACCGACTACAACCACCCCACCCAGGTCGTGTGCGACGTGTACACGATGCTCGAACACAAGCTGCCGGAGAAGCGGCTCGAGGACCTGCGCGTGGTCTTCATCGGCGACGCCACGAACGTGTGCAGTTCGCTGCTGATGATGTGCACGCGCATGGGCATGCACTTCACCCACGTGGCGCCGGCCCGCTACCAGGCACCCGAGGCCTGGCGCGAGATCGGTCGCCGCAACTGCCTGGTCTCCGGCGGCAGCCTGTCGATCACCGACGACCCGCTCGCGGCCGTGCGCGAGGCCGACTTCATCTACACCGACCTGTGGTGGTGGGTGGGCCAGGAGGCCGAGATCCCGGAGCGTCGCGCGGCTTTCATGCCTCGTTACCAGGTCAACGCCGCGCTGTTCGCCGCCGCGCCGCCGCACGCGAAGATGATGCATTGCCTGCCGGCCAGCCGTGGCGTCGAAGCCACCGACGACGTGCTGGACCACCCGCGCTCGATCATCTACGACCAATCCGAGAACCGCCTGCATGCCGAGAAGGCGATCCTCGTGAAGTTCATCCATCCCCGGCTGCGCAAGGCGCCGACCGCGCTCAGGCAGTGGCACGCCGGGGAAATCCTCGCCTTCCTCGAAGACCGCAGTTCCCGACCCGCGAGTTGAGCGCGGCCGCCGTAATCCCAAGGAGCCTGCCATGAGCACCGACCTGCCTTCCGCCGCGGCGCCGCCGACGGCCTCTCGCCCGAGCCGAGGGTTCAAGCGCGTGCTGGGCCTGCTGGACATGACCCTGTTCACCGTCTGCGCCATCCTGGTGATCGACACCCTGGCGGCTTCCGCGGCCATTGGCCCGTCGGCCATGAGCTGGTGGGTGATCACCTTGGTGCTGTTTTTCATTCCCTACGCGCTGATGACGGCCGAGCTCGGCGCTGCCTATCCCGACCAGGGCGGGTTGCAGGGCTGGATCCGGAAGGCCTGGGGCGATCGCTGGGCCGCCCGCGCGACCTGGTGCTACTGGATCAACGTGGCGCTGTGGATGCCCTCGGTCTACATCCTCTTCGCCGGCATGTTCGCGCAGATGTTCTGGCCGGAGATGGGCCTGGGCGCGAAGATCGTCCTGGCCATCGCGCTCTCGTGGCTTACCGTGCTCTTCGGCATCCTGAGCCTGGAAGTGAGCAAGTGGATCCCGAACCTCGGTGCCTTCATCAAGGCCGGCATCATGGTGCTGATCGGCGCCGGCGGCATCGTCTACGTGGTCAGGCACGGCAGCGCCAACGAGTTCACGGTGGCGACGCTGACGCCGCAGCTCGGCGCCAGCCTCGCCTTCCTGCCGGTCATCGGCTACAACTACCTGGGCTTCG
>DNNT01000302.1 GCA_003497545.1 Arenimonas sp.
CCGCGCTGGCCGCCGAATTGCCCGAGGCGCGCGCCCACGACAGCCTGTTCCGGCGCCTGCGCAGCGGCTTCGACCGCGCGCGCCTGGCCCGGCTGGCCAAGGGCCGCGGCTTCGACCCGCCCGGCCCGGTGGCCACGCTGCTGCGGGCCTGGCGCCTCGCCCGGCGGGCCTGAGACGCAACGTTGCGTCGCGCCCCGGCGGTTCACCCGCCACATTGACGTAACCTGCATCCCGCCCCATCTAGCTTGACGATCGAATCTTCCAGGAGAGCCGCCGTGGCCCCCAGCAACCTCGATAACACCGCCCGCGTGCTGCCCGACGTGGCCAAGGAAGCCCAGCCGGCCCATGCGGGCGTGCTGGACTGGGTGGGCATGGGCGAAATCGAGATGCCCGTGAGCCTGGCCGGCGACGACGGCCGCACCACCACGGCCGGCGCGCGCGTCAACGCCTTCGTCAACCTCAAGCGCCCGGACGTGCGCGGCATCCACATGTCGCGCCTGTACCTGCACGTGGACAAGGCGCTGTCGAACGAGCCCGCCACGCCCGGCGCGGTGCGCCGCCTGCTGAAGGATTTCCTGGAATCGCACGCCGACCTGTCCGACCGCGCCATGGTCAGCCTGCGCTTCGAGCACCTGGTGCGCCGCCCGGCGCTGGCCAGCGACAACAGCGGCTGGAAGACCTACCCGGTGTCGATCACCGGCGTGATGGACCGCGGCCAGTTCGCGCTCGAGCTGGGCCTGACGGTGGCCTACTCCAGCACCTGCCCGTGTTCGGCGGCGCTGGCGCGCCAGCTGATCCAGGAACAGTTCGCGAACGATTTCGCCGAGGGCGGCACGCTCGACCGCGAGGCCGTGCTGGCCTGGCTGGGCACCGAGCAGGGCATCCGCGCCACGCCGCACAGCCAGCGCAGCTATGCCGAGGTGAAGCTGCGGCTGGTGCCCTCGTTCCAGAACTTCCCGATCGTGGAAATCATCGACCGCATCGAGCAGGCGCTCAAGACGCCGGTGCAGACGGCGGTGAAGCGCGTGGACGAGCAGGCCTTCGCCCTGCTCAACGGCCAGAACCTGATGTTCTGCGAAGACGCCGCCCGCCGCATGCAGGCCGCGCTGGAGCGCGACGAGCGCATCAGCGACTTCTGGCTGCGCGCCTCGCACCACGAAAGCCTGCACCCGCACGATGCCGTGGCCGTGGCCACCAAGGGCGTGCCTGGCGGCTACACGGCGCTGCCGGACGGGCTGGCCTCGCGCTGACCGCGACGGGGCTCAGTCGCAGCTCAGCCCTTCGGTGCGGCCCAGCCGCTCAAGCACCATTACCTTGTTGCCATCGGCGCCGGCCAGTTCGGCCAGCGCGCGGTCGCAGTTCTCGAACGTGAGCGTCAGGTTGCCCCACACGGGCCGCTGGATGGCGCCCGCGTCGAACTGGTTGAAGCGCCCGCCGGTGGTGGCGCGCATTTCCAGCACCAGCGGCTGGCCGTAGTCGAAGGGCCCGGTGCGCTGGCCCAGCAGGAAGATGTTGCCGCCGTCGTCCTGGTGGCCATAGAAGAACACCAGCAGGGTTTCCCCGTTGATCCACAGCACTTCGATGCCCTGGCCGCTGGTGCTGGGCTCGAACCACGCGCCCATCAGGCCGCGGATGTCGCTGATCGCGTTCACCGCGCTGCCGACCCGGAAATGGTGGCGCTTCACCTTGCCGGCGAACTCCGCCTCGTAGGTCCACAGGCCGTGCGGGGCGTCGGCGGGCAGGGTGTGGTTCCAGTACCAGTAGGCGCCGTTGTAGTACGCGGGCGCGGCCGGATCTTCGGCCATGTCGAAGGTCCAACCGGCGAACGGGCTGCCGTCCGGGCGCAGCACGCGGAAGCTGCTGAGCATGCCGCGGCCGATGTCGCGGTAGGCCGACAGGAAGCTGATCGGGTCGCCGGGCTGGAAGACGTCCTTGAACTTCGGCTGGTCCACCGTGTTCGGGCAATTCGGGAACACCGGCCCGCCGGAATGGGTGCTGAGGCGGTTGATGGCCGGGTCGCGGTAGGGACGCTGCTCGGCCCAGGTCGAGCTGGAGGCGTTGCAGGCGCCCTGGTGCGGTTCGATGGTGGGCGCGTTGACGTTGTTGCTGGCGCGCAGCTCGAAATGCAGGTGCGGCCCCGTGGAGATGCCGGAGCTGCCGACCTTGCCGATCACCTGCCCGGCGGCGATCTGCGTGCCGATGGGCAACGGGGTCACGCTGCCGCGCTTCATGTGCAGGTAGCGGGCGATGGTGCCGTCGGCGTGCAGGATGATCACGTAGTTGGCGGTGTCGGGCGCGTCCCAGTTGCAGGAGCGGTCGTTGTAGCCGTCCTGCTTCTCGATGAGCGTGCCCGGCGCGGCGGCGCGGATGTCCACCGGCGCGGTGTCCATCAGGTGCCAGGGGAAGGGCCAGATGAAGTAGTCGGTGCCGCGGTGGTTGTAGCCGGCGCTGGTGTCGTAGGTGCGGGTGCCGCAGGTGTAGTCGCGGACCTGGTTGGGCCAGGCCAGGTTGAGGTCGACGAAGCCGGAAACGCCGTGCCAGTCCACGCCGACGCCCGGCGCCGGGCCCAGCGGCCACGCCAGTCCGCCGACTTTCGGCGCCACGCCGTCGGGCAGGCGGCCCTCGGCGCGCAGGCGTTCGATGTTGGCGGCCACCTTTTCCACCATGCGCCGGTCCTGCGCCTCGGACACCTGGTCCATGGCGGCGTCCACCGGCATGGCGTGGCCACCATCGGGCGGCACCGCCTGGGTGGGCAGGGAGAGGAGGGCGGCGCAGGCCGCGAGCAGGGCTGGCTGGCGCATGGGAACCTCCGTTCAGCGGTTGCCGGTGGGATCGAGCAGGGCCTGCGGGTCCACCCGCACGCCGAACCAGTTCATGCCCCAGTGCATGTGCGGGCCGGTGGCGCGGCCGGTGGCGCCGACCAGGCCGATCACCTGGCCCTGGTCCACGCGTTCGCCCACTTTCACGTCGATGCGGCTCAGGTGCAGGAAGTTCGAGCTCACGCCGTGGCCGTGGTCGATGAGCACGGTGCCGCCGGTGAGGTAGAGGTCGGGTTTGGCGAAGGTGACCACGCCCGGCGCGGGCGCGCGCAGCGGCGTGCCGGCGGGNNCCGCTGACCCGCCCGGTGACCGGCCAGCGGAAGCCGGCGGCGAAGTCGCTGCGGGCGTCGTCGCGTTCGCGCGCGGCCGAGACCTCGGCCTGCTCGCGGGCGATGCGCGCGGCGATCTCAGGCGACGGCGTCACGGTGGACTGCGGCACGCCGTCCACGCGCTCGATCTTCCACTGGCGCGGCTGCACCGGTGCTTCGATGGTTTCCATGCGGCCGTCGGCATGCAGCACGGTCAGGCGAACCGGTCCGGTTTCGTCGCGGCCCACGCCGAAGACGAAGCGGCCCTGCGCATCCACCCGCAGGCTGCGTTCGCCGTAGGCCACCTGGCTGCCGGGCGCGGTGCGGCCGAGCACCAGGTCGCCCTGCGACACGCGCCCGGGGAGCTGCGTGGCGGCGTGACCGGCCGGGGCCAGCGCCAGGAGCAGGCCGGCGAGCAGGGCGG
>DNNT01000078.1:0-8200 GCA_003497545.1 Arenimonas sp.
TTGCCGTGCTTGAACACGTCGCCGCAGCGGTCCACGCCGGGACCCTTGCCGTACCACATGGAAAACACGCCGTCGTACTTCGCGCCCGGGAACAGGTTGGTCTGCTGCGAACCCCAGACCATGGTCGCGCCCAGGTCCTCGTTCAGGCCCGGGGTGAACTCGATGCTGCTGGCCTTGAGGTGCTTGCGCGCCTTCCAGAGCTCGAGGTCGAAGCCGCCCAGCGGCGAGCCGCGGTAGCCCGAGATGAAGCCGGCGGTGTTGATGCCGGCGGCGCGGTCGCGCATCTGCTGCATCAGCGGCAGGCGCACCAGCGCCTGCACGCCGGACAGGTAGATCCGGCCCTCCTCGCGGGTGTACTTGGACTCGAGGTCGTACTCGCGGTCGAGCGGGATCAGGGTGTGGGGAATGGCGGACATGGCGACGGCTTTCCGGGACTCGAGCAAAGACTCGGAATTATAGCAGCCGGGGGCGTGGCGGCCGGCTTCACGCCCGCCCGCGGGCCGGGCGTGCGTGAAGGCGGTCACAGGACGGATAACCCCCTGGGGTATATCTCCGCGGAACTGCGACGGCCGTCCCGGCGGCTGGCGCGGCGGCGCGGCCCAATGGCATCGGGGGGAGTCTCCGCCCGTTCGCACCGCCTGCCAGGAGGACTCGACATGTGCACCCAACCGGCACCTCTGCCCATGATGCCCCTCGCATTCCGCGGCCCGGCCGCGCCGGGCATGGCCATCCTGCTCGCCGACACCCTGGCCGGCGCGGCCGAGGCGCTGGTGGNNCTGCTGCCCGCGCCCGGCGCCAGCCTGCCCGCGCCCACGCCGGTCCAGCAGCAGCTGCTCGACCTGGGCGCGCGCCGCTTCCGCGACCTGTTCGCCTTCAAGCATCTCTCCGGCTCGGTGCAGGCGCTGGCCCAGGCCGAGAAGCTGCAGCGCGCGCTGTTCGCCATCGCCGACCTCGCCGGCTCCGACCGCGACATGACCACCATGCTGCGCGGCCTGCACGAGATCATCGGCCAGCTGATGTACGCCGAGAACCTGTTCATCGCGCTCTACGAGCCGGGCACCGACAGCCTGCGCTTCCTGTACTTCGCCGACACCGTGGACAAGGAAGAACCCCTGCCCGGCGAGGCGATGCCGCTCTCGGCCTTCGAGCGCGGCCTGACCTGGTACCTGGTGAACGACTGCAAGCCGCTGATGGGCTCGATGGAGGCCATGCGCCGGCAGGTGTCCGGGCCGCTGGTGCTGCACGGGGCCGAGGCGCACGACTGGCTGGGCGTGCCCATGGCGCGCGACGGCCGCGCGGTTGGCGTGCTGGTGGTGCAGAGTTACCTCGAAGGCATCGAATACACCGGATCCGACCGCGCCGTGCTGGGCTTCGTGGCCGAGCACGTGCTCACCGCGGTGGAACGAAAGCAGGGCCAGGCGCGGCTGGAACAGCACGTCGCCGAGCGCACCCGCCAGCTGGCCGAAGCCAATGCCGAGCTGCAGCAGCAGGTGGCGCAGCGCGAGCGCGCCGAGCACCTGCAGGCCACGCTCTACCGCATCGCGGCGCTGACCAACAACGAGCAGAGCAGCGAGGACTTCTACCGCCACGTGCATGAAGCCGTGTCGGAGCTGATCAATGCCGAGAACTTCTACATCGCGCTGGTGGCCGAGGGCGGCGCGCGGCTCGACTTCCCTTACCACGTGGACGCGGTGAACCCCTCGGCGGAAACGCGCCCGTTCGGCCGCGGCGTCACCGAATACGTGATCCGCCAGGGGCGGCCTGTACTGCTGGACCGCACCGGGCTGGAGGACCTGGCCGCCCGCGGCGAAATCAGCCTGAAGCCCTCCCAGGGCTACGGCCAGCCTGCGTTGTGCTGGCTGGGCGTGCCGCTGCGCGGTGCCGGCGGCGTGATCGGCGCGGTCGCCGTGCAGAGCTACCGCGAAGACTTGAGCTACGACGAAAGCGACGCCGGGCTGCTGACCTTCGTCTCCAACCAGATCGCCAACAGCCTGCAGCGGCGCGAACACGCCGAAGCGCTGCGCCGCCTCAACGCGGAACTGGAGCAGCGGGTGCAGGAACGCACGCGCGAGCTGCGCGAGCAGATCGCGGTGCGCGAACAGGTCGAGGCGAGGCTGCAGCACGAAGTCATGCACGACCCGCTCACCGGCCTGCCNNGCGCTGGCCAGCCAGCGCCGGAGTCCCGGCCAGAAGTTCGCGCTGATGTACCTGGACGTGGACCGCTTCAAGCTCTTCAACGACAGCCTGGGCCACCTGGCCGGCGACGAAGTGCTGTGCGAAGTGGCGCGCCGCCTGCAGGCCTGCGTGCGCGAACCCGACGTGGTGGCACGTCTGTCGGGCGACGAATTCGCCGTGCTGCTCGAACACAGCCCGCTGCCGCAGACGGCCTGCAAGGTGGCCACGCGCATCCAGGCGGCGCTGCAGGCGCCCATGCAGGTCGGCGGCCGCGAACTGCAGGCTTCGGCCAGCATCGGCATCGCGCTCGGCGACCGCCGCCACGCCAACACCGACGCCGTGCTGCACGACGCCGACGTGGCGCTCTACCGCGCCAAGGCCGCCGGCCGCCAGCGTTTCGTGCTGTTCGACGAATCCCTGCACCGCAACGCCATGGACGTGCTGGACCTGGAGCACCAGCTGCGCGCGGCGCTGGCCAATGAGGAATTCGAACCCCATTTCCAGCCCATCGTCGGCCTGGCCGACGGCGCCTTTGTCGGTTACGAGGCCCTGGTGCGCTGGCGCCATCCGGCCCGCGGCCTGCTGGCCCCGGGTGAATTCCTGCCGGTGGCCGAGGAATGCGGCCTGCTCGAGGCGATCGACTGGCAGCTCTACCGCGCCGCCCTGCGCGACGCGGCCCCGCTGCTGCGCGGCGGCGGCTACCTGACCATCAACGTCTCGCCCCGGCACTTCCAGGACGAGACCTTCGACCAGCGCCTGCTGGCACTGGCCACCGACACCGGCTTCGATCCGCGCCGGCTGCGGGTGGAGGTCACCGAAGGCACCCTGCTGGGCGACCCCGACGCCGTGGCGCGACTCCTCGGGCGACTGCGCGAGGCCGGCGTGGACGCCGCGCTCGACGATTTCGGCACCGGCTATTCCTCGCTCGGCCACGTGCACCGCTTCCCGCTGCGCATGATCAAGATCGACCGCAGTTTCGTCGCCCCGCTGGGCAGCGACGTGGCCGACCGCAGCTCGGCCATCGTCAGCGCCATCCTGGCGCTGGCGCAGTCGCTGGCGCTGGAAGTCGTGGCCGAAGGCGTGGAGAACGAAGCCCAGCGGCAGGCCCTGCTGGCGATGGGCTGCACCCAGGCTCAGGGGTATTACTTCAGCCGGCCGCAGCCGGCGGCGCAGTGGGTGGCGCGCGGCTAGAACTCGCGCCGCGCCTCGATCACCAGGGCCACCTTGTCGAGCCGCGGGTCGCCGTCCAGCGGCACGGCCAGGTCGACGTGGATCATGCGCGCGAAGGACGAGCGGGTATTGCCCAAGCGCAGGCCGATGCCCATGTCCGCCATCAGGCCGGGATTCTCCCCGCCGAGCGCGTCCCGCCCCCAGGTCCGGCCCACGTCGATGAAGGCTGCGCCGCCGACCCGGAACAGCCGGCCGGGATACCAGTCGGTGAAATAGCGCCGCTCCAGGCTCATCCGCGCCCAGCTCTCGCCGGTGGCCCAGCGGTCGGGGTAGGCGCGCAGGCCCATGTCGCTGCCCAGCGTGGGGCGGCCG
This sequence comes from Arenimonas sp., assembly GCA_003497545.1. Taxonomy (GTDB): domain Bacteria; phylum Pseudomonadota; class Gammaproteobacteria; order Xanthomonadales; family Xanthomonadaceae; genus Arenimonas. Next base: position 3,718 of record DNNT01000078.1, read on the forward strand.
TCGAGATCCAGGCGGCGGCCATGTTCACCATCGATCACCGCGAAGAACAGCTGGCGGTCGTCGATCTGGCGGTAGTAGCGGGCGCGGGCGCCGATCACGGCGTCGCGCGCCCGGCCGCCTTCCAGCCGGCCCGCGCTGTGGGCGTCGATGCGCAGCAGGTCGGCCTCGCCCAGCGGGTAGCCGCGGCTGGCCTCCAGCTCCCACCAGGCGGCGTTGCGGTCGGCGCCCAGGCCGGTGTCCGACCAGCCCAGCCGCGCCGACCAGCGCAGGCCCAGCCGGATGTCCTCGGTGACGCCGATCTGGTCGCGGTTGCGTGCCACCACCCAGTCGTCCTGCTGCCACTCGACGCCGACCCAGGGGCCGACCAGATGCCGGTCGGCGGGCAGCGGTCCCGCCAGCGCGGGGTCGGTGGAGGGCAGGAAGCGGCGCTCCTGCTCGCGCAGGCCGAACAGCCAGCGCCGCACGCGGTTGCCGTCGAAGCCGGCGGAGGCGCCCCACCAGACCTCGACGTCGCGGTTGCGCTGCCGGTACTCGGCCACCTTGTCGCCGTAGGCGTAGAAGGGCTCGACGCTGGTCTGGCGATCCAGCGACAGACGCCAGGCCCGGCGCGTGCCCTGGGCGTAGAACGGCTGGCCGACCGCGGCGGCCCAGCCGCTGCCGTCGTCGCTGTCGCGCAGCTGCGCTTCCAGCCCGATCCAGCGGCCGAACTGATGCTCGTTGCGCCAGCTCAGGCGGGTTTCGTCGCGGTCACGCTTGTTGCGCTGCGACAGCGCCACCCGCGCGCCGGTACCCAGCAGGTTGCCTTCCTCGATCTCGACGCCGTATTCGCTGTCGCCGCCGCCCACGTTGCCCTGCACGCCGGGGTTGAGCGTCCAGGCGTCCCAGGTTTCCACCACCACGTCCACGGTGCCGTCGGCGCGCGGCGTGGCGCGCACCTCGGCCTCGCGCAGGTAGCCCTGGGCGCGCAACAGGCGCGCCGTTTCCTCGAGCAGGGCGGGCTGGTAGGGGTCGCCGGGCGCGAACAGCAGCAGCCGCTCGATGACCGGCGCGTGGGTGCGCCGGTGCAGGCGGTTGGCGAAGCGGTAGGCGCGTTTGTTCTCGCCCTCGACGCGGGTGTCGAAGACGTCGTGGCGGATGAGGGTGACCTCGCCGATGCGCGCGGGGGCGGGCTCCGCGGCCTGGGCGGCCGGGCAAAGCGCCAAGGCGGCCGCAAAGGCGGCAGGGAGGAAGCGCAGCCTTGGACGGACCGGGGCCATGGCTCATCCTGTCAGAAGAATTCTCAGTTCCGCCATCCCCCCGCCGAACCGCGACCGGTTGCCCGGTCGCCGGCTTTCCACCTGAACGGTGCACGGGTACAGTCGGCGGACGCGATACAGGGGTGACGGGGTTATGAGCCTGGCGGGCTTGCGGGTCATGCTGGTCGAAGACCATGGGTTCCAGCGTCGGCTGGGACTGCGCCTGTTGTCCGACCTCGGCCTCACCGGCCTGTACGAGGCCGCCGACGGCTTCCAGGCGCTCGACCTGCTGCGCGGCCTGCCCGAGCCGCCCGACGTGGTGCTGGTGGACCTGGACATGCCCGGCATGGACGGCGTCGAGTTCATCGGCATCGTCGCCCAGGAGCGGTTGGCGAATTCGATCGCCGTGGTCAGCGCCATGGAACCGGCCCTGCTGCACACCGTGCAGGTGATGGCCAAGGCCTCGGGCCTGCGCGTGCTGGGCTGCATCGAAAAGCCGCTGACGCCCGGCAAGCTCACCACCGTGCTGTCGCTGTATGAAAGCGACGCCAGCCACGCCGTCGCCGCCGCCGACGTCGAGGTCACGCTCGATCAGGCCCGCGAGGCGCTCGCGCGCGGCGAGATCCAGGCTTTCTTCCAGCCGCAGGCCGAATTCGGCAACGGCAAGATCATCGGCGTCGAGGCGCTGGCGCGCTGGCGCCTGGCCGACGGCCACATGGTGCCGCCGGCGGTGTTCGTGCCGATCATGGAAGCCGGCGGGCTCATCGACGAACTCACCAGCCTGATGCTGGTGCAGTCCTGCGCGTGGTCCAAGCGCTGGCAGGCGCGCGGGCTCGACCTGAAGGTGTCGGTGAACGTGTCGGCGCAGAACCTCACCGGACCGGAAGTGGCCGACCGCTACGAAGGCGTGCTGCGCGAGCATGGCGTCAGCCCCGAGCGCATCGTGCTCGAGATCACCGAGAGTTCGGTGATGAGCGACACCGCGCGCGGCCTGGGCATGCTGGCGCGCCTGCGCCTGAAGGGCTTCGGCCTGAGCGTGGACGATTTCGGCACCGGGTATTCGTCGCTGTCGCAGCTCTCGCAGATCCCCTTCACCGAACTCAAGATCGACCGCGGCTTCGTTTCCGGCGCACCCACCCAGCCGCGCAAGCGCGCCATGATCGAAACCAGCCTCGACCTCGCCCGCAAGCTGGGCCTGGCGGTGGTGGCCGAAGGCGTCGAAACCATCGACGAGTGGCAACTGCTGGCCCAGCTGGGCTGCGACTACGCCCAGGGTTACCTGATCTCGGCGCCGGTTCCGGGCGAACAGCTGCCCGACGCCATCCAGCGCTGGCGACAGACCCACCACTAGGGCGCCGGATGGCCGCCCCGCGCCGCCCGCGCTTCGGCATCCGCCTCCAGCTGCTGGGCCTGTTCGGCCTGCTGCTGCTCACCGGCGCCACGGTGCTGGCGCTCGACGAGATCGAACGCCAGCAGAACCAGCGCGCCCTGCTCGAGCTCAAGGACGAATCGCTGGCCGGCCTGCGCCGCATCAAGGCGGTGTCGGACGCCTACGGCCTGGACGTGGTGGACACCACCTTCCGCGTCCGCAATTACCTGATCAGCTGGGAAGAGGGCGCGCAGGTGCTGGCGAACGCGCGCCTGCGCATCCGCGAGCACTGGAACGAGCTCGAGCGGCTGCCGCTGACCGCCGAGCAGGAAAGCCTGTTCGCCCAGGTCCGCCACGCCCGCGTGCGGGCCGACACCGCGGCCGAGACCCTGGCGAAGATCCTGGAGCAGCAGGACATCATCGCGCTCGGGCGGTTCGCCGACACCGAGCTCTACCCGGCCATCGACCCGGTCACCACGCGCATGAAGCTGCTGGGCGACCTGGAAATGATCGAGGCCGAGCAGAAGGTTCGCGCGCAGTCCGAGCGGGCAAGCCGCGCCTCGCTGCTGCGCATCCTGGCCAGCCTGGTCACCCTGGTGGTGGTGGCGGTGGTCGGGCAGAAGCTGCTGCGCAACATCTACAAGGGCGTCGAGGGACTGACCGCGCTGACCCAGCAGATGCGCCGGCACGACTACCAGGGCGTGCCGCGCTTCGTGCCCTCGGGCGAGCTGGGCGAAGTGATGGACGCCTTCCTGGGCATGCGCGACGACGTGCGCAAGTTCGAGGCCGAGCTCAACGAGCAGCTGGCCCGCACCGAGCAGGTGCGCGCGGCGCTGCAGGAGAGCGAGGTGTTCCAGCGGTCGCTGTTCGCCGCCGCGCGCGTGGCCATCATCTCGCTCGACCTCGATGCCCGGTTCACCACCTTCAACCCCTACGCCGAGCGGCTCACCGGCTACCGCGCCGAGGAAATCATCGGCCAGCGCAGCACCAACCGCCTGTTGCTGCCGGAAGAAGTGGCGAAGGTGGCCGCGCAGCTGTCGCAGGCGCTGGACCGGCCGGTGGCGGCCGACGCCAGTCTCATCCCGGTGCTGGTCGAGCAGGGTTCGCCGCCGCTGGAATGGACCTTCGTGCGCAAGGACGGCAGCCGCGTGCCGGTGCTGCTGGCCACTTCGGCCATGCGCGACGGCAGCGGCAAGGTGGTGGGCTACCTGGCGGTGGCCACCGACCTCACCCTGATCAAGCAGCTCGAACAGCGCCTGCGCGCCAGCGAGGCGCGCGCGCTCGAGGCCAGCGAGGCCAAGAGCAGCTTCGTGGCGGCGATGAGCCACGAGATCCGCACGCCCATGATCGGCGTCACCGGCATGCTCGAGGTGCTTTCGCACAGCCGGCTCGACGAGGACCAGCGCCGCACCATCCAGGTGATCCAGCAGTCGGCGCGATCGCTGCTGCAGATCATCGGCGACATCCTGGATTTCTCGAAGGTCGAGGCCGGCCGGCTCGAGCTCACGCCCACCACGGTGTCGCTGCCGCGGCTGCTGCAGTCCACCGTGGCCAACTTCAGCGGCTCGGCCTCGAGCAAGGGCCTGGTGCTGCTGTGCGAGGTGGACGACCGCATCGGCCCGGCGCACGTGGCCGACGGCCTGCGCCTGCGCCAGGTGCTGTCGAACTTCCTGTCGAACGCCATCAAGTTCACCGAGAAGGGCGTGGTCGAGGCGGCGCTGGAATGGCAGGGCCGCGAGGGCGAGGGCGACCGCGTCTGCTTCCGCGTCACCGACACCGGCATCGGCGTCACGCCCGAGCAGCAGGCGCGGCTGTTCCAGGCCTTCTCCCAGGCCGAAGGCAGCACCACGCGGCGTTACGGCGGCACCGGCCTGGGCCT
>DNNT01000078.1:8241-14424 GCA_003497545.1 Arenimonas sp.
GGGGTTCCTGGCCCGCCCGCTGCCCTCGGTGGAACAGGCCCTGGCCGAAAACAGCCTGGTGCTGATCGTCGACGACCACCCCACCAACCGCCTGGTGGTGGCGCGCCAGCTGGCCCTGGCCGGCTACGCCAGCGAGAGCGCCGAGGACGGCCGCAAGGGCCTGGAAGCCTGGCGCACCGGCCGCTACGCCCTGGTGCTGTCGGACGTGCACATGCCGGTGATGGACGGCTACGAATTCGCCCGCGCCCTGCGCGAGGAAGAGGCCCGCGACGGCAAGCCGCACACGCCGGTGGTGGCGCTCACCGCCGCCGCCCTGAAGGGCGAGGCCGAGCGCTGCCTGGCGGCGGGCATGGACGCCTACCTGGCCAAGCCGGTGTCCATTCCCGAGCTGGTGGCCACCCTGCAGCGCTGGCTGCCGCACACCGTGCCGCTGCTGGCCGACATGAAGGCGCCGCTGCCGCTGCCGCAGCTCGGCGGCGACCCGCTGCCGCTCGACCCGGCCATCCTCGACCCGCTCACCGGCGGCGACCCGGCCGAAACCCGCGCCCTGCTGTCCGACTACGTCGCCACCACCGAAGCCGACCTGGGCGAGTTGCGCGCCGCGCAGGCCGCGGGCGACCTGGCGGCGCTGGCCCGCCAGGCGCACAAGATCAAGGGCGCGGCGCGGCTGGTCGGCGCCCTGCCGCTGGCCGAAGCGGCCGCGGCGCTGGAATCATCGGCCAAGGCCGGCGCCTGGGACCAGGTGCTGCCGCAGGCCACCGACGTGGCCACGGCGGTCGAACGCCTCAGGCGCCACGTCGCCGAGCGTTTTCCCGGCGCTCAGTAGCCCGCGGCCTGGCCGTCCTTGCGGCTTTCGCTGGCGCCGATGTAGGTGCCGTTGGCGTGGTCGCGGGCGATGGCCTGGTAGCCGCCGTAGGGGCCGTCGGCGAACTCGATGCGGTGTCCCTTGCGCATCAGCGCGCGGATGGTTTCGTAGGGGAAGCCGGTTTCCAGGTTCACCACGCCGCCGTCGGTCATCTCCAGCATGCGGCCGGCGGGGTCGGTGCTGCCGTCGTGCTGGATGCGCGGCGCGTCGCCGGCTTCCTGCAGGTTCATGCCGAAGTCCACCAGGTTCATCACGATCTGGGCGTGGCCCTGCGGCTGCATCGCGCCGCCCATCAGGCCGAAGCTCACCCAGGGCTTGCCCTCTTTCGTGATGAAGGCCGGGATGATGGTGTGGAAGGGCCGCTTGCCCGGCTCGAACGAGTTCGGGTGGCCGGGCTTGAGCACGAACTGCTCGCCGCGGTCCTGGAAGATGAAGCCCAGCCCCGGCGCCGCCATGCCGCTGCCCATGCCGCGGTAGTTGGACTGGATCAGCGACACCATCATGCCGTCCTTGTCGGCGGTGGTGAGGTAGATCGTGTCGCCGTCCTGCAGGATGCCGGCGTCGACGGCGCGCGCGGCGCGGTCGGGGTTGATGAGCTTGCGGCGTTCGGCGGCGTAGTCCTCCGAAATGAGCCTGGCCACCGGCGCCGGGTGGAAGGCCGGGTCGGCGTAATAACGCGCGCGGTCGGCGAAGGCGAGTTTCTTGGCTTCCACGAACAGGTGCACGTGTTCGGCGCTGCCGAAGGGGATCTTCGAGAAGTCGTAACCTTCCAGCACGTTGAGGATCTGCAGCGCGGCGATGCCCTGGCCGTTCGGCGGGATTTCCCACACGTCCACGCCGCGGTAGTTGGTGCTCACCGGGTCCACCCACTCGCCCTGGTGCGCAGCCAGGTCCTCGTAGCGCAGGAAGCCGCCGTTGGCCTTGAAGTAGGCGTCGATGGTGCGGGCGATGTCGCCCTTGTAGAAGGCGTCGCGGCCCTCGCGGCCGATGGTTTCGAGCGTGTTGGCGAGGTTGGGGTTCTTCCAGATCTCGCCGGTGCGCGGCGCGCGGCCTTCGATGGTGAATTGCTCGGTGAACCCGGGCCACTTCGACAGCACCGGCACGCTGCGGTCCCAGTAGTAGGCGATGGTGTCGTGCACCGGGTGGCCATTGCGGGCGTAGCGCACGGTGGGCGCCAGCACGTCGGCCATGGGCAGCTTGCCGAAGCGGCCGTGCAGGGCGAACCAGCCGTCCACCGCGCCCNNACCATTGTCCTGGAACCACTTGAGCGACAGCGCCCGCGGCGAGCGGCCGGAGCCGTTGTAGCCGTGCAGCTTCTTCGTCTTCGGGTCCCAGACGATGGCGAACAGGTCGCCGCCGATGCCGTTGCCGGTGGGCTCCATCAGGCCGAGCGCGGCGTTGGCGGCGATGGCCGCGTCCACGGCGCTGCCGCCGCGGCGCATCACGTCCAGCGCGATCTGGGTGGCCAGCGGATGCGAGGTGGCGGCCATGGCTTCCGTGGCATACACCTCGGAGCGGGTGGCGAAGGGCAGGCCGGTGATGCGGTCGGCGGCGGCGGCCCCGCCGGCCAGCGTGGCAGCGAGGGCAAGGGCGGTGAGGCGGAGGCGCATGGCTGGGTTCCCGGGCGGTGGATAGGCGAAGATAACCCGGTCCGGCCTTCCCGCGACGTGAACGCCGCCGCGGTTCGGCGTGGCCGTCCCGTCACCCTGGAGCCCTTGCCGGCATGGCTTTCGACGCCTTCGCGCTGATCCTTTCGATGCTGGCCCTGGGCCTGCTGTTCCAGCGCCTGCGGGTGTTCCCGGACAGCGCCGCCGAGGTGCTCAACAAGGTGGTGCTTTACGTCTGCCTGCCGGCGGCGGTGCTGCGCTACGCGCCGCGCCTGGAGCTGGGCCCGGAAGTACTGGCGGTGGCCGCGGTGCCCTGGCTGCTGGTGGGCGCCACGGTGCTGGCGGTATCGGGCCTGACGCGCTGGCTGCGCCTGCGCCGCGACGAACACGCCGTGCTGCTGCTGTGCGTGGCGCTGGGCAATACCAGTTTCCTTGGCTATCCGCTGGTGCGCGCGCTGCTGGGCGAGGCCGCGCTGCCGTATGCGGTCATCTACGACCAGTTCGGCGCCTTCCTGATCCTGTCCACCTTCGGCCTGTACGTGCTGGCGCGCTACGGCGGCGACGCCGAGCCGACGCCGCGCGACATGCTGCGCCGGGTGGCCACGTTCCCGCCTTTCCTGGCCATGCTGTTCGGCCTCACGCTGATGCCCGCGGAGCCGCCCTCGTGGATCGCCGGCGGCCTGCAGCGGCTGGCCGACGCGCTGCTGCCGCTGGTGGTGCTGGCGATCGGCCTGGGCCTGAAGCTCAGGATGCCGCGCGACGAACTCAAGCCGCTGGCCGCGGGCCTGGCGCTGAAACTCGCGCTGATGCCGGCGCTGGCCCTGGGCCTGGCCGCGCTGCTGCGCCTGGACGGCGTGCAGCACGACACCGTGGTGCTCGAATCGGCCATGCCGCCCATGGTCACGGCCGCCGCGCTGGCCATCTCGCACCGCCTCGCGCCCGGCCTGGCTTCGGCCATGGTCGGATATGGCATTCTGCTGTCGCTGGCCACGCTGCCCGCCTGGACCTGGCTGCTGCAGCGGCTGTGAAACGCGCCACGTTGCCGCGTTGTCGCCGCGCTGCATTGTAGGAGCGGCTTCAGCCGCGNNGGCTGAAGCCGCTCCTACAAGGCGTTCTTCGAGAGGAGAGGCAAGGAATGAAAAGCGTGTTTGCGATGCTGCTGTCCGGCCTGCTCGCCGCCGCCCCCGCCGCCGTGCGCGCCGATGCGGCGCCCGACGCCGCATCGCGCGCCAGCGAGGACGCCTGGCTGCGCTACCACCTCGCGGTGGCCGAATCGCCGGGCGACGCGCTGTCCGACGCCTACCTCGCCCGGTCCCTGGAGATGATGCAGGGCGACGAGGCCCGGCAGGCGGCGCTCGACCCGGCGCTGCTGGCGCGCGTGCAGGTGGTGCAGGGGCAGCTGGAGGCCCGCGCGGCCGCCGCCCGCAACGACGATGCCACGCTGCTGCTGAGCCAGATGCGGTGCCTGCCCGCGTCGCGCGCCAACGCCACCTGCGAAGCCGACCTGGCGCGCCTGGCCGAACTGGCCGGCGACAACGCCTACCACCACTTTGCGCTGATGGGACATGCCTGGGCGCTTGGCGATGCCGAGGGTTTCCTGCGCGAGGCGCGCCTGGCCGCGGAGGCGCCCGAATACCGGCACGACGTGCCGAAGGTTTTCGGTTCGCTGTACAGGCGCTACTCGCAGGTGCCCGCCCACGACCTCGCCCGGCCCGATCCCGGCAACCGCATCCCCGTGGCGGGCATGAGTGCCATGAGCCTCGCGGCCGCGCTGGCCCTGCCGGCCTACCAGCACTTTGTGCAGCCCTGCCGGGAAGCCGAAGGCGAACTGCAGGGCCACTGCCTCGCCATCGCGACGCGAATGCTAAGGGAAGGCCAGCTGGCGCTTGATGTTTCGATCGCGGCCGCCGTCATCGAAGTCCACGGCGACGAAGCCCTGAAGGCCGAGGCCAGGCGTCGCCAGCGTGAGATGGCGTGGCACTTCGAATCCCTGCGCGGCGCGGAGCTGCGGCTGGACGAGCGCCAGTGGCGGGAGTATCTCGATGCCTACGCCGAGGGCGGGGAGTTGGCCGCTTTCCGCGTGGCCCACGCCTACCTGGGCCGCCCGGCCCTGCCGCCGGACGACTGGAACCCGCCCGGCGAATCCGCCGGCGCGCGCTGACTCAGTCGGCGGGCACCGTGCGCCCGCGCGCCCAGTCGCGCAGGGCCTGCACCTGTTCGGCCATCAGCACGCTCAGCGGGCGGGTGTTGCGGATTTCCTGCACCACCCGCGCCTCGTCCACCGGCACGCCGTCGGCGTGGGCGGCGTAGAGCGCGCTGACGATGGCCTGCTCGATCTCGGCGCCGGAAAAACCGTCGGCGGCCTCGGCCAGGGCGCTGAGCGAAAAACCTTCCCAGGCCACCTCGCGCCGCGCCAGGTGCAGGCGGAAGATTTCCGCGCGGGCCGCGTGGTCGGGCAGGTCCACGAAGAAGATCTCGTCGAAGCGGCCCTTGCGCAGCAGCTCCGGCGGCAGGTCGTGCACCGCATTCGCGGTCGCCACCAGGAACACCTTCGACTTGCGCTCGGCCATCCAGGTCAGGAAATAACCCAGCACGCGGCGCGAGACGCCGCCGTCCTCGCTGCTGCCGCTGGCGGCCAGGCCTTTTTCCAGCTCGTCGATCCACAGCACGCAGGGCGCCAGCTGCTCGGCCGAGGACAGCGCGTCGCGCAGGTTCTTCTCGGTTTCGCCGTGGTACTTGTTGTAGAGCGTGCCGAAATCGAGCCGCACCAGCGGCACGTTGAAGCCGCCGGCCACGGCCTTGGCCGCCAGCGACTTGCCGCAGCCCTGCACGCCCAGCAGCAGCATGCCCTTGGGCGGGTCCAGGCCGGGCGGCAGCGCGTCGGCGGTGAAGGCGGTGCGGCGCTGGTTCACCCAGGCTTTCAGGCGCTCAAGGCCGGCCACCTCGGAAAAACGCGCGGTGTCGTATTCGAAGTGCAGGTGGCCGGACTTGTTGAGCAGCTCGAACTTGAGCTTGGCCAGCTCGGGCAGGTCGCCCAGGTGAAGGGCGCCGTCGCTGAAGATCAGGTGCCGCGCCAGCCGCCGCGCCTCGGTGAGCGAGAGGCCGCGCAGGTTGCGCACGATCACCTTCAGCGCCTCCTGGTCGACCTCGACGCGCTTGCCGCCGTGTTCGCGCATGTAGATGGCGGCTTCGTCCTGCACCAGCTTGAGCAGGGCGCGCTCGTCGGGCAGGCGCAGGCTGAAGCGCACGGCGTGGTGCTCGAGGTCGGGCGGCAGTTCGATCTTGGCACCCACCAGCACCAGGGTATGGGCCAGGCTGCCGCGGCGCTCGAGCGTTTCGCGCAGCAGGCGCTGGGTGGTGGCGTAGCCCAGGTAGGGGTGGAAATCGAGCAGCAGGCAGATGCTGCGCTGGTCGAGCTCGCGGATGGTGCGGAGCGTGGTGGTGGCGTCGGGCGGGGAGAGCGGCGCGTCTTCGCCGTCCAGGTCCACCCGGCGCAGGCCTTCGGTGATCGACCAGCGGTACAGCGGCCGCCAGACGTTCATCAGCAGGTGCCGGAACAGGTCCACCACCCGCGCCTCGTCGGGCGTCTCGATCACGAGCAGCGCGGTATTGGCCCGCACCAGCGACGTCAGGTCCTGCAACTCGCCCATCGAAACTCCCCTATCCCAAGCCCCCGATGATACCGGAGCCGGAAAATGGGGTCAGAGAACA